>JAYSVM010000039.1:0-24352 GCA_043718495.1 Oscillatoriales bacterium
TACTGCCCTTGGAGGCAATGTAAGACCAAAGCGGTTTGGGCGTAAGTCTACGACTGTAGAGGCTGTTGCTGATGAATTGGGAAGCCTACACCGTACCGCGAGGTCGGTGTAGGTAGTTCACTAAGTTAAACTATTTTTATGAAAATTATAAAGCTTAACTTGCCACAGCTTGAAAAATACCCATGCAGGAAGTTATTAACTGGTTTCAGTCTTTCTTCTCCAACTCTGTTGATGCTTTCCTAGAGTGCGACGGGCAACAAAAGTACCTATCTGTTAATCCTATTGCTGCTGCTTGGATGGGATTAGATCCTGCTGAAATAGTCAACAAAACTCATCAAGATTTATTGAAGTTATATCCTAATAATCCTGCTCTGAAAAACATCATTCCTCAGATAGATGCCTGCCTCCAACAAGTATTGATCACAGGGGAAAAAAGGCTGGCAATTCATGAGGTAATGGAGGTAGACGGCGGGATTAAAATTTATGAAACAGCTTACACGCCAGTGGTGGATGTTTCTAGCAGTCAGATGCGGGTTTTTGGTGTTGGTAGAGATATCACTAGGCACTACCACTGGCAGCAACAGAAAACTCAGCAGTTGCGCCGATCGAACCATTTACTGTGGTTAAATGCGGCTAATAGTCCGCTGGCAATGCTAGGCTGGGATGAAAATTTTCGGATCATTCAATGGTCGAAACGCGCTGAAGAAATCTTTGGCTGGACATCTGATGATATGATGGGTAAGCGGTTCGGCGATTTGGCTTTGGTTTGCCCGGAAGATAGAGAGGCGATAAGTGCGATCGAGCTTGAACTGAAAAGTGGCAAAGGTAATACTTCAATCAACCGCAATTGTACCAAAAGCGGAAAAATAATTTGGTGTCGCTGGTTTAACTCGATTATTCGCAGTGGAGACACTTTTACTATACTTTCTTTGGTGGAAGATATCACCGATCGCAAAATCTTAGAAGTAGCAAAAGCCCAAGGGACTAGACTAACGGCCATGGTAGCTGATGTTGGCATTGCTCTGACTCAGTACCCTCAAGATATCCTGATACCCTGCTGCGATGCAATAGTCCAAAATCTGGATGTCGTCTCTGCTGAAATTTGGACTTTCAACTCTCAAGAAAATGTCCTTGCAATGCAAGCAGCAGCCGGAATATCCAGCCGCCCAGACAACATGGCCCATTTTATTGAAACTAAAATAAATCAGATTCTCCAAACCCAAAAACCACAAATTGATTGCGTATTTCAACTAAATAATATTAAAATTGATGCCCAAAAATTAGGTAAAAATATAGTCAGAAATTCGTGGGAATTGGCGGATAGTGAAAATCTAAATGCAGCAGTAAATTGCAGTTTTCAACAAGCCATTGTCACTTTTTCTGGCTATCCTTTGATTGTCGAAGAACGCTTAGTAGGAGTCATGGGAATTGTTAGTGCTCAACCCATGACAGAATCTTTTCTGGAAACTCTAGCATCGGTGGCTGATGTCATTGCTTTAGGCATCGAGCGCAAGCGTGCAGAAGCTGAATTAAAATCGGCGAGAGCATTCCTCACTTCAGTGGTAGAAAATCTGCCGGTGGGAGTTTTTGCCAAAGATGCTTCTTCCCTGAAATTTGTGCTATGGAATAAAGCCGGAGAAACGATCGCAGGTGTTACTTCCGCCGAGGCGATCGGCAAAAATGACTACGATATCTACTCCAAAGAACAAGCAGATGTTTCCACAGCTCAAGATCGGGAAATTTTGACACGCTACCAAAACCAGTCCCGCGTCACCGAAGTCCTCGAAGAACCCTTTCAAACTCGCCACAAAGGCATGAGAATACTGCATACCAGGAAGGTGCCAATTCTCGACTCAAAAGGCAATCCTCAGTACGTTTTGGGCATTACCGAAGATATCACGGAACGCCGACAGGTAGACGAAAGTGTCCGCCTCTACGACCAAATTGTCGAAAATATGCAAATAGGTTTGTACGTCTACCATTTAGAAAATATGGACGACGACAGCACCTTAAGGGCGATCGCCTCCAATCCCGCTGCTACCCAGTTTACCGGATTAGAAATGGCAGATGTTCTGGGAATGACCATCGACGAGATTTTTCCAAATTCGAGATCAAAAAATATTCCCCAAGTATTTGCCTCCGTAATTCGCAACCAAAAAGCCGTAGAACTTGAAGACATTGATTCCGACGAAAATGGCAGAATAACCCGCGCTTTTTCTATGAAAGCTTTTCCATTACCCAACAACTGCATCGGCGTAGCTTTTGAAAACATTACCGATCGCAAATGTCTGGAATTAGACCTCAAGTCTGCTTTGGAACAAACTGAACTTTCCGAACAATTGCTGCGGACTGTAATTGATAAAGATAGCGACTGTATTTTTGCTAAGGATCAAGATTTTCGCTATATTTTAGCCAACAGTAGTTTCGCTAAAGCTATTGGCAAAACTCTAGAAGAGACCATTGGAAAAAATGACTTAGAATTAGGATTTGCCGAAGAATTAGTATTTGGCAATCCCGCAGAAAATATCCGAGGCTTCCGCAAGGACGACTTAGCTGTACTCGCAGGTGAAACAATCCACAATCCCTGCGATTCGGCAACTATTTCTGATGGTTCCGTACATATTTTTGACACCCAAAAAGTCCCTCTGCGTGACACCGAAGGCAATGTATTTGCAGTGTTAGCTTTCGCTCACGATGTTACTGAACGCCATAAATCTGAAGCCGCTTTGCGTAGAAGTGAAGCCAGGTTTCGCTCTTTGGTAGCTAACATTCCGGGAGTAGTTTATCGCTGGCAGTGTGATTTTTCGCCAACTTTTATTAGCGATGCAGTTTACTCACTCACAGGTTATCTGGCTGCTGATTTTAGATTGCTTTCCGACAGGAGAGGGCGGACTTTTGCCAGCATTATTTACTCGGAAGATTTGGCACAAGTTGAAGCAACAATTCGGAGGGGAATCGAAAATAAACAGTCCTACAGCTTAGAATACCGCCTGCTGGCAGCAGACGGAACAATTAAATGGGTGTGGGATAAAGGTTCTCCTGTATTTGATGAAGATGGAAATGTTTCTTGTTTAGATGGGGTGATTTTTGATATTAGCGATCGCTACTATGCTCAAGAAGCACTACAACAAAAAACTTTTGAGTTAGAAGCTGTTTTTAGAACTCTACCAGATTTATATTTCCGACTGGATGCTGATGGCGTTATCTTAGATTATCTGTCAGGAGATTCATCGGATCTTTACGTTGCTACCGAAGATTTTTTAGGCAAAAGAATGTTAGATATTTTGCCTGTTAATGTTGCCAGTCAATTTGAAAAAGCTATCGTTGAAACTATAAAAGATACTACCTCTGTCACCTTAGAATATTCCCTAGAAATATCTGGAGAAGAACAAAAATATGAAGCGAGATTTTTGCCTTTTAACGCGACTCAAATTATCATTATATCTCGGAATATCACCCTGCGGAAACAAGCAGAATCTAAACTCAAAGAAAAAAATCATGAGCTAAAACAAGCCTTAAAACAGCTAGGAAGAACTCAATCTCAATTAATTCAATCAGAAAAAATGTCTGGTTTGGGACAGCTAGTTGCCGGAATTGCTCACGAAATCAATAATCCAATAAGTTTTATTTATGGCAATGTCACTTACGCTCGTGAATATGCCGAAAACTTATTAAAATTGTGCTGTTTGTACCAAGAGCATTACCCAGAACCTGTTTCTGCTATCGCTGATTTAGCGGAAGAAATAGAAATAGAATTCATGAAAGAAGATTTTCCACACCTACTAAATTCAATTAAAATAGGAGCCGAACGCATTCGCCAAATTGTCTTGTCTTTGAGAAACTTTTCTCGTCTCGAAGAATCGGATATTAAACGTGTTGATATTCATGAAGGAATTGATAGTGCGCTGTTAATTTTGCAACACCGACTCAAAGAAAATGGCAGAATTCGCAATATTGAAATAGTCAAAGAATACGGAAATTTACCACCTGTACAGTGCTATGTTGGGCAGTTAAATCAGGTGTTTATGAATATTTTAAGTAATGCAATTGATGCTTTAGGAACTGTCAGAAATAGGAAAATGGAACTGAGTGTTTCGGAAACGGAACGCCAAGATGCTTCTGGTTTACTTGTAAATTGCAACGCATCACATTGGATTATGATTCGCACGGAGGTTTTGGAAAATAATCGGATTGCGATCGCAATTTCAGACAATGGCCCAGGAATGGAAGAATCCGTTAAATCCCGGATATTTGATCCATTTTTCACTACTAAACCAGTAGGTAAAGGTACTGGTTTGGGACTTTCGATCAGTTATCAGATTGTGGTAGAAAGACACTCTGGTACTCTGCGATGTGTTTCCACACCAGGAGGAGGGACTGAATTTGCGATCGAAATTCCAATTCGGCAAAGGTAATTGGGAATTGGGAATTGGGAATTGGGAATTGGGAATTGGGAATTGGGAATTGAGAATTGTACAAAAAAATGATAATTTAATTAGAGATGGTTAAATTCAGGAATATCAACATGATACACAAAAAAATGAATATGTCTAATCCCGTTGAAAAAAAAATTAAAGATGATGATGATTCCTACGTTGATTATTTTTATGACGATCAGGGGGCACCACCAGGAAATCTCGACTTAGAACCCGATGCACCGCCTCCAGAAATTGTATTAATTGATTATTGCGAGGCAACAGCTACTCGCTCACACTTGGCAAATCCTCAAGAAGCTGCTGCCTATTTAGATACAGAATCTGTGTCTTGGGTCGAGTTGTTGGGATTGGGAAATAAAGAAACTTGGCAGCAAATGGGTGAAGTGTTTAATTTGCATATAATAGCTCAAGAAGATGTAGTTAATGTTCCCCAGCGACCGAAAGTTGTAGACTATGAAGACCATCTTTTAATTATTGCATGGATGGTGATGATCAAGCCGAACTCATCTGATTTTCATAAAGAACAAGTGAGTTTTATTTTGGGAAAACATTACCTATTAACTGTTCAAGAAGAACCGGACTATGATTGTTTTGACCCCGTGCGCGATCGCATTCGTAAAGGAAAAGGAATTATCCGCAAACACGGAGCAGATTATTTGGCTTATACTCTGTTAGATTCGATTATAGATGGATTCTTCCCAGTATTAGAAGTGTACGGAGAACGTATTGAAGAACTAGAGGATGAAGTGGTGGCGAGGCCGACTCGCAAAACCCTAGAAAAAATCTATAAAATCCGCAGAGACTTGCTGACGCTGCGCCGCGCCATTTGGCCGCAACGAGATGCAATTAATGTGCTAATTCGAGATAGCAGCCATTTGATTAGTCCAGAGGTGCGAATTTATCTGCGTGATTGTTATGACCACACAGTGCAGGTGATGGATATGGTGGAAACTTACCGGGAATTGTCTTCGGGTTTGATGGATGTTTATTTGTCTTCTATGGGAAATAAAATGAATGAAATCATGAAGTTACTGACAGTAATGTCTAGTATTTTCATTCCTCTGACTTTTGTGGCGGGAATCTACGGCATGAATTTTAATACAGAGAAATCGCCGCTGAATATGCCGGAACTGAACTGGTATTTGGGCTATCCGCTTTGTTTGGGGTTGATGGCTGCGATCGCATCGGGTTTAGTTTACTTTTTCTGGCGGCGCGGCTGGTTTGAAAACTTTTCTACTGTTAAAGATGATCCACGAAAGTAACAAGCGATCGCGTACAATACATTTGGGGAGAAAGTAGGCGCAGGTGGTTGCGGATTGGCGAAAGCTAGTCTGAGGAAAGTCCGGGCTCCCGAAAGACCAAACTTGCTGGGTAACGCCCAGTGCGAGCGATCGCGAGGATAGTGCCACAGAAAGATACCGCCAATTAGTCATTAGTCAGCGGTCATTGGTCATTAGTAACTAACTGAGGATTTTTGACTGGGAAGCAATAACTAATTTGGTAAGGGTGCAAAGGTGCGGTAAGAGCGCACCAGCAGCATCGAGAGGTGCTGGCTAGGTAAACCCCGGTTGGGAGCAAGGTCGGAGGAACTACGGTTGGTTTTTTACCAGTTCCGTTTTTTGGTACCGCTTGAGGCGTCTGGTAACAGGCGTCCCAGATAGATAACTGCCCTCGAAAATTGCTTGCAGTTGAGAGAACAGAACCCGGCTTATGTCCGACTTTTTCCCCACCCAATCCCTAGAGAGAGGGGGAGGGAGGGAGATGGGGAGAGGGGGAGATGGGGAGATGGAGAGATGAGAGAGAGGGAGAGAGGGAGAGAGGGGGAGAATTTTTAGATATTTTTTTATAACTATGTTAGATACACCAGAGAAGTGCCCAATGCCCAATGCCCAATGCCCAATGCCCAATGCCCAATGCCCAATGCCCAATGCCCAATTCCCAATTCCCAATTCCCTATGAATTCTATTTATCCTGGTCGTCAACAACAACTTGAAAAATTAGCTGAAAAATTGGGACTATCTAATCAGCCTTCAATTAAATGGGATCTAGTTGATTTAGCTTTGACTCATTCTAGTGCATCAGCTAAGGCAAATTATGAACAGTTAGAATTTGTGGGCGATGCGGTTGTGCGGCTTACTGCGTCGGAATTGTTGTTCGAGATTTATCCCGACTGTTCTGTAGGAGAATTTGCTGCTATTCGATCGATCCTGGTGAGCGATCGCATTCTCTCGAAAATCGCTGACAGTTATGGATTCGATCGCTATTTGATTGTTGCCAGCAGTGCCGCTAGCGACAAAACAGGTGCGGAAAGCCGGCTAGCAGATTCCTTGGAAGCGTTACTGGCAGCCCTTTATTTAAGTACGCACACCTTAGAATTGATTCGCCCTTGGTTGGATGTCCATTTTAAACGGCTAGCATTGGAAATCCGCAGTGATCCGGCCCGCCAAAACTATAAAGCTGCTCTCCAAGAGTTGACTCAAGGTAAGTACAAAACTTTGCCAAAATATAGTGTGAAAGAAACTGGGACAGTTCAGGGCGGTGAGGATCGCTTTACTGCTGAGGTTCGACTTCAGGAAGAGTTGCTAGCAGAGGGAAAGGGTCGATCGATCAAAGCGGCTGAACAAGCGGCTGCTCAGGCTGCTTTTAATAAACTTAGTCAGTAGTCAGTAGTTATTAGTTATTAGTTATTAGTCATTAGGAATAAATGAAAATAGGTGTAGCTATATTAGGGGCTGGCCGCTGGGGAGTTAATCTAGTTCGCAACTTTTTAGAACATCCTGATAGCGAAGTTTTAGCGATCGTAGACCCGAATCCAGATTCATTGGCAGCAGTCAAAAAACAGTTTAATCTCAATGAAAATGTAATTTTAGCTGGTGATTGGGTTCAAGTGCAAGGATTGCCAGGGCTAGAAGCTGTTGCGATCGCCACACCTGCCTCCACCCACTACACCCTGACAGCAGCAGCACTGAAAAGTGGCTACCACGTTTTGGTAGAAAAACCGCTCGCCCTCAACCAGAGTGAAGCAATAGAACTTTGTCAGTTAGCCGAAAAACAGCAGCGACAACTTTTTGTCGATCATACTTATCTATTTCATCCAGCAGTCGATCGGGGCCAAAGCATTATTCAACAACATCAACTGGGAAACTTGCGCTACGGTTACGCCCAGCGCACTCATCTCGAACCAGTGCGACACGATGTTGATGCTCTGTGGGACTTAGCAGTTCACGACATTGCTATTTTCAATAGCTGGCTGGAACAAACCCCAATTCAAGTCAGGGCGATCGGTACTGTATTTCAGAAGGAAGAAGGAAGAAGGAAGCAGGAAGAAGGAAGAAATAAACAGGAAATACAAAATTCACTTTCCCCTACAATTTTCCCACTACATCCTTTAGAAGGACTAGCAGATTTAGTTTGGGTAACACTCACTTACCCAGACGGATTTCAAGCATTCATTCACCTGTGCTGGCTAAATCCTGACAAACAGCGACGTTTAACAGTTGTTGGCAGTTTGGGAACCTTGATTTTTGATGAAATGTCGCCATTTGCTCCCCTAATTTTACAGCGAGGCAATTCAGATATCGTAGGCGATGAAAAAAGTTTGAGAAGCCCCATAACTGCTCAGCAAACTCTAATCAAAAGTTCCGAAGTATTGAGCTTAGAACCAATAGAACCGCTACGTCAAGTGTGCGATCGCTTCCTCAACTGCGTCCAAACAAATACCCCCTGCCCGACCTCTTCCGGTTCTGCATCTGTCAAATTAATCTGCATTCTCAGCGCTTTGAGCAAATCCCTACAACTCGATGGACAAACCATAAATGTTAGCCTATAATTGACGATCGCTCCTAACCTTTAAACATGGCATTTTCCTTGAGCGGTTCCTGATTTTCAACATAAGAAGTGGACTGCTGAGTAATAGGCAAAGAAATTACTACAGTAGCACCTTGATTTATACCTTCACTGTGCAGTGTAATGCTCCCTCTCATAGATTCCATGATTTTCCGAGAAATAGCTAAGCCCAAGCCGTTGCCACCAAATTTCCGAGTAGTAGAGCCGTCACCCATTACAAAAGGTTGAAACAATTTCTGCTGTTGCTCAGGATCGATACCAATTCCCGTATCTTTAACAGTCACCACCACCCATTCACTGTCAGCGCTAAGACTTGTCGTAGCTTCTGGTAAATTTCCGTTGATAACATCAGGATTTTTGTTTTTGTTAGATTCAAAATTCATGGATATACTAATGCTGCCGGAATCAGTAAACTTAACCGCATTGCTCAATACATTCAAAAACACCTGCTTGAGCTTCTCTGGATCTGCATAAACAGTAATTGGATCGCTAGCACCAGGCAAATTCAAATTCAAACCTTTTTCCTTAATCAGAACTGCCTGCAAATCAATCGCATCTTCTAGTACCTCAGTAATATCAATTACTTCAAACATAAGCGAGAATGAGCCTGATTCAATTTTGGCAATATCCAAAATATCATTAATGATATTTAGCAATTGCATTGCCGAATCGTGAGCTCGCTGCAAGAACTCCATCTCCTCATCTCGGTCATCGCAGTAGCCGTCCCGCACAATTTGCAGAAAACCAATAATCCCGTTGAGCGGGGTTCTCAATTCGTGAGAAATGTTTCGCAAAAATTCATCTTTCAATTGATTCGCAACTTGTGCTTCTTTTGTTGCGAATTCTAATTCTTCAGCCCAGGACTTAAGCCGTCCCACCATACTGTTGAGGGCATCTGCTAATTGATTGAATTCCCTGATTTTGAAATTTTGTGGCACTGCTCCTGGTGCTTCGGTATCTACTTTGAGGGCGTAGTCTCTTAGTTTTTCCAAAGGACGGGCTAAATCACGAGACAAATATAGGGTGGCGATGACACTAGCAGCAACTAAACCCACAACCAGAGTAAATAAAACTTGCTGAATTTCTTCCAAACCGGACAAAGCATAATCCAAACGGGAGACTGCTAAAATAATCCACTTGCTGTTTTGTTTTTGAGTTAAAGGACTGGGGATAGCAGCGTATCCAGCGAGTAATTCGACTCCATTTCTTTCAAAGGAAAACAGGTGGAAAAAAGCTTGTCCTCCCGCGATCGCCCTTTTGAGGATACTCTTAAGGCGATCGGCATCGGCTTCCTGGTCAATATTGCGACCTACTCTGTCAATATTTGGGTGAGCCAAAATCATGCCATCTTGGTCTATAGCCACGGTATAGCCAGCCAAAGACCCTTTGGGGGCGCTGGTTTGCACCGGTAGGGAAGACTGCAAACTCAGAGAATAACTCAGTTGCCGAATATTGCCACGACGAATGTAAACAGGAGCGCTCAATACCAAACTAACTTGACTTTGCTTGCCCTCTTTACTCGCGTTTGAAAACTTCGCGCCAGGAGAAACCGGATGCTGATCGTTTAGTTTCCTCTGCTGCATATTTGGCCAGGAGAGACTGATGTAAACGCTTTTGTCGTCTAGTAACGTCTGCTGGGGTTGCTGTGGCCAAAAATTAGCAGGTTGTGACTGTGACTGAATCGGAAGAGGCCCACAAGTGCTGGCAATGACTTGATTTGTCTGCAAATTAGTCAATTGTAAGCAATCTACCTGGGCCGGCAATCGCTGACCAAGCTGTGCGATGAATTTTTGATAATCCTTCGGCTGTATAGACTGTAGTATCGAGCTTTCCGAAGCGCCGATCAGATTGGACTTGAGTGATTTCGCCCACTGTTCAATAGTTTCTGCTTTTCTGACGGCACTTTCGGTCAGATTTTGACGTGCTGTTTCCAGAAGGGTCGATCGTGCTTGGCGATAGGTAACATATTCCCCCACCAGTAGAACAGGTACGCTGAGCAACAAAATCCGCGACAGTAAAATACGGCGAAAGGAGGATTGACCTAACTTAACCATAGGACATCTCTAAATTAAGGTACAACACCGCTCTATAAAACTTACCCAAAGCTACCCATTGCTCGAAACATGAGAGACTTTGGTGTTTATTTCCTGTTTCAGCGTAGTCTCAAGATGACTCTTGAGGGTTTGTCTACGACCCAGGCAATCTCGGTAGAGCTTACCGTTTGACTCACACTCTTCAGAACGAATCGGAATGTGAATTCCTTCAAACCATCGTTCTATATTTTTTGCTGCATTCAAGTCTCTGTCTTCTGTGTGTCCACAATCAGGACACTGGTAGACTCGATTTTTTAACGGCATTTTGTGACGGTGATTCCCACAATTTGAGCAAACCTGAGAACTCGGAAAAAAGCGGTCAACTAGGATTAACTGACTAGAAAACTTTTCAGTTTTGTATTCTAGTTGTCGCTTGAATTCGTACATTCCACAATCTGCAATTGCACCAGCTAATTTGTGATTCTTCAAAAATGCCTTGACATTCAAATCCTCAATCTTTATCACGCTGTGGTTTTTGGCTAGATAATTGGTGAGTTTGTGAATAGCGTCTTTGCGAATAAAAGAAATCCTAGAATGCAGTTTCGCGAGCTTCCTTACTGCTTTAGTCCGATTTTTTGAGTCTTTAACTTTGCGACTCACAGAGCGCTGCAATCGCTTCATTTTTTTACTCATCTTGCGGTAAGCTTTAGGATTTGCAAAAATCTTACCATCACTGGTGACAGCCAATTCTTTGATGCCAATATCAACACCAACAGAGATGCGATATAAAGGTACTGGGGGCTGTTCAATTTCGTACTTGATAGCTATGAACCATTTGTTAGCGGTACGACTAATTACGCAGTTATGAGTAGCCGTAATGGGTAAAGGTTCATGCAATCGCACCCAACCAATCTTGGGAAGCTTAACACGCTTACCATCATTGTTGATGCCAGGTTTGGCTTTAGTACCTTGTTCAAGGTAAAAGCTGTCCTTAGACTTGCCTTTTTTTTTGAATTTAGGCTGCTTAGAGACTTTTTTGAAATATCTATCCCATGCCGTTCTGACCTCCGCTAACGCCTGCTGTGGGCTGGCTTTTGAGCTTTGGTAATACCAGGGGTTAACTGGCTTGATTTCTGCCACTAAACGCTTGTGCAAGTCAATGGCAGATGGGATTTTAACTGTTTTGTTTGTCTCTCTAAGTTGCAAAGCTTCCTGAATAATGGCATTACCAAAATTGTAAGCGTGTCTGGCTACTCCACAGTGCTGACGAAATTGCGTCACCTGTTTGTTATTAGGTTTTAATTCCGTCTTAAAACTGAGCAGCATTATTTAACGTCCTCCACAGCTTTAGCAATACCGTCAATCAGTTTTTTGTTTTTGTGACTCCTAGCACCGTAAAGTCTAGCGCTAAAGACTTGAATTAATTCAATCATATATCGAATTTTGCCAGAGTCCGCCCACCGCCTTAATGTTTTTGTAGAGATGCCCAGCTCGTTAGCCGCTTCCCCTATTGAAAGTGTCACGCCTGATTGAGCCTCCAAGGTTGCTTGCCTCTAATAGTACAACTCAATAGTTACCCAATTAGGAAAGAATGTTAAGGTGTGTCTAAGACATTTATTTCAGTATTAAACCCAACAACGACCATAGTCCAACAAAGCAGACCGACTAGCGCATCTGTTCAGGGTACTTTGCTGACAAGACAACATAGCTTCAAAACAATAGTTAAGCACAATTATAGGAGCGACGGTCATTCATTGGCGTTAGTCCGTGGGCTATCATAGACGCAAGGCACTGATGCTGAAGGCTAAGTTTAAAACTAAGCGATCTTCTAAAGGCAGAGGTGACTGAGCAATTTCTTTGCCTAATGCCTGTGATTTATGTCACATTTGACATTTTCCTGAGATCTTGCACCATTGTCAGCTAGTAGGTTGATAAGTCGATCGGCGGTTGAAACCTCTGTCTCCCCAGATTAATAAAGCATACAGGAAAAACATATAATGACTGTTGGTATTTGGATATTAGGCGATCAACTTTGGCAAAATCAAGCTGCTCTCGCCAGCATACTTAATCTTAAATTGTCCTCACGTGTGATTTTAATTGAATCTTTACAGCACGTTCGAGAACGTCGCTACCATGGACAGAAATTGGTATTAATTTGGTCGGCGATGCGACATTTTGCGGCAGAATTGCGGGATGATGGCTATCAAGTTTATTACGGGAAATCTGAAAATTTTAAAACTGCTTTGAAGGTTTGGATTGAAGCTGAAGCTATCACTGAGTTGCGGGTGATGATGCCGAACGATCGCCCTTTTTTACAACTTATCCAAAATTTGCAACTTCCGTGCAAACTTACTTTGATTGATAACAATCAATTTCTCTGGACTGAAACAGAATTTAAAGATTGGGCATCTAGCCGCAAACGATTGTTAATGGAAGATTTTTATCGAGCTAGCCGCCAGCGTTTTCAAGTTTTAATGGATGGAAATAAACCTGTCGGCGGTAAGTGGAATTTTGACAAGGAAAATCGCCAGCCACCAAAAGGTAAGCTGAATACACCGCCAGCTATTTGGTTTGAACCGGATGAAATAACTCAAGAGGCGATCGCAGAAGTTAAGTCTCTACCTTTCGCAACTTACGGAGATGTTGAACCTTTTCGCTGGGGGGTGACGCGAGAGCAAGCTTTGCAAGTATTAAATAATTTCATCACCCAGTGTCTCCCGACTTTTGGCCCTTATCAAGATGCGATGGTGACGGGGGAGGAAACGATGTGGCATTCGCTAATTTCTCCTTATCTGAATATTGGTTTGCTGCATCCTTTGGAAGTTGTTGCAGCGGCGGAAATAGCCTATCGTGACAATGATTTAGATTTAAACAGTGTGGAAGGTTTTATTCGCCAAATTCTCGGCTGGCGAGAATACATTCGTGGTGTTTATTTTTATGTGGATGCTGATTATTTTCAGAAAAATTGGTTCAATCATACTCGGCCACTGCCGGAGTTTTTTGGGGATGCTAGCAAGGCTGATATGAACTGTTTGCACCAAGTTTTAAGTCAAGTGGAAAGCAGTGGTTACGCGCATCACATCCAACGATTGATGATTTTGAGCAATTTTGGTCTAATTGCTGGCATCTCGCCACAGGAGCTGGAAAATTGGTTCCACAGTGCGTTTATTGATGCTTATGACTGGGTAATGCAGACAAATGTGTTGGGTATGGGTTTGTTTGCGGATGGGGGTGTGTTGGCATCGAAACCCTATGCTGCGTCTGCGAACTATATCAATAAGATGAGTGATTATTGTCGGGGGTGTAAGTTTGATCGCACGGTGCGATCGGGCGAAAATGCTTGTCCGTTCAATTTTTTCTATTGGGACTTTCTGGCGCGCCACCGGGAAAAATTGCAGGCGATCGGCAGAATGAGCTTTATTTTAGCGAATCTTGACAAAATGCCCCCGGCAGAGCTGGAGGCAATTCGCCAAAAGGCAACGGAATGGGAGGCTTGAAGGGAGATGGGGAGATGGGGAGATGGGGAGAGGGGGAGAGGGGGAGAGAGGCTACAGATTTCAGATTCCCGATGCCCCATGCCCGATGCCCGATGCCCAATTCCCAATTCCCAATGCCCTTTGCAATTCTTATCTTTCCAATAACTTTTTCCGAAACATTCCACAGTGTTTCCACAGGCAAGTTCGAGGTTTTCCACAGATTTGACAAAGTTTTCCACAGAAATTAACGGCACGGTCGGATCTTGCTGCGGAATTGGGGATTTTGTTAACTTGTGGCCAAATCTCTTCGTTCAACCAAAAGATATAAAGATATGTAACAAAAAACGTGCTAAAAGGCTGATTATTTCGTAAATCTTTTTTTTATCTAAAGGACTTTGTAATATTTCGCCACATTGACAAACCTACCCCCTCATAGCGCACAATGATGCGACCTACTTAAAAAAAGTGCTCTGATTTCGGCAGTACCTACACCTGTATCCGGCCGAAAGCGGGGTTCTGTTTTCAATTTCTTAGCGAGACTAAAAAAATGATGAACCCAACAGTCAGCATCTTTGCCGAAATTCCTGAAACGCTGCATGATTCTCTCAAAACTTACTTGGAAACTCATCCCGAATGGGATCTAGACCGAGTTTTCTGTGCTTCCCTTTCGTTGTTTTTGTTGCAAAATGCCGACAGTCGTACACCTGAATCTTCGCGCAGCTATCGCCAAGCTGCAAGAGTTTATCTGGAGACGCTGTTTCAAACTCCTCATGATCTACAAAGCAGCAATAATGTAATTCAGTAGTGTTAGTAATTAGTTAAGTTGGCGATTACCAATGACGAATGTAGTAGATACCTTGATTGTGGGTGCTGGTATTACTGGGCTGAGTCTGGCCCACGCACTCCACAAGGAAGCAAAGACGGGAACTCCTTTGAAGATTTTGGTTGCTGAGAGTCAGGGACGTGTGGGGGGGAATATCACAACTTGTACAGGAAATGGGTTTCTGTGGGAGGAGGGCCCGAATAGTTTTTCGCCGACGGTGGAGTTGATGAAGCTGGCTGTGGATGTGGGGCTGAAGCAGGAGTTGATTTTTGCCGATCGCAAATTGCCTCGTTTTGTATATTGGCAAAATAAGCTGCAACCGGTGCCGATGACTCCGCAGGCGATGATTCAATCGCAATTGTTGAGTTTTCCGGGGAAACTGCGGGCACTGTTTGGGGCTTTGGGATTTGTGGCACCTGCAATGGGTGCTACACTTTCGCAGCAGGATAATCAGGAGACTGTTTCTCAATTTTTCCGGCGACATCTCGGTACGGAAGTGATGCAGCGATTGGTGGAACCTTTTGTTTCTGGGGTTTATGCGGGTGATCCTCAACAACTTAGCGCGGCGGCGGCTTTTGGTCGGGTCACGAGGATGGCTGATTTGGGTGGTGGGTTGGTGGCGGGGGCGCTGCTTGGGGCGAGGAAAGGGCCGAAGAAAATGCCCGCAGACCCGAATGTTCCGAAGACTAAGCCGGGGGAGTTGGGTTCGTTTAAAGGGGGGTTGCAGGCTCTGCCAGAGGCGATCGCTGCTGGATTAGCCGATCGCCTGAAACTCAACTGGCATCTCACAGGTTTGCACCGCACTGAAAGCCAAACTTATATTGCTGAATTTTCGACACCGGATGGGCCACAACAGGTTGAGACTCGTACTGTGGTGTTGACAACTCCTGCTTATGTGACAGCAGATTTGTTCCAATCTCTGCAACCGGAAGTGAGCAATGCCTTACAAGCTTTTACTTACCCGACTGTTGCCTGCGTTGTCTTAGCATATCCGAAATCGGATGTCAAGGCAAAGATGGTGGGATTTGGAAATTTAATTCCGAGGGGACAGGGAATTCGGACTCTGGGGACGATTTGGACTTCGAGTTTATTTGCTAACCGCGCGCCGGCTGGTTGGCAAACTCTGACGAGTTATATCGGTGGGGCTACTGATTCGGGGATTGCGAATCTTGATGATGAACAAATTGTGGCGGAGGTGCATCGAGATTTGTCTCGGATTTTGCTGAAACCGAATGTGCCACAGCCGAAGGTTTTGGCGGTGAAGGTTTGGAAGCAGGCGATTCCTCAGTATAATTTGGGGCATTTCGATCGCCTAGAACAGATCGATCGAGGTTTAAAATCTTTGCCGGGGGTTTATTTGTGTAGCAACTACCTTGGTGGGGTGGCTTTGGGAGATTGTGTGCGGTTGGGCTTTGAAAGGGCTCACGAAGTTAGGGAGTATTTGCAAGCAAAAAGTTAGGAATTAGGCAATCAGGACACGGCATTAGGCAATCAGGACACGGCAGTGACGTGTCCCTACAATTCATGGCAATCAGGACACGGCAGTGCCGTGTCCCTACAATTAATCGGGTAGGGAGACGGCAGTGCCGTCTCCTCTAAGTTGTCTCAACAAATTTGTAACCTACGCCCCGCACGGTTTGAATCATGGAGTTTTGATTGCCATCGGGTTCAATTTTGCGGCGAATTTGACCGATATGGACATCCACCACGCGATCGGCTCCTACATACTCATAATCCCAGACTTCTTGCAGCAATTCCGATCGCCTCCACACGCGACCTGGTTTGCTGGCCAAACAGTATAGCAAGTCGAATTCCAATGCGGTCAAAGTAACCATCTGACCTGCCAGAATCACTTCGCGGCGGACGGGATCTATAGCTAGCTGTCCAAAGACACGGCTTTGCGGTTCAGGTGGATTTTTTTTCTCGCGCACGCGCCTCAAAATTGCTGCTACGCGAGCCCCAATCTCTACGAGACTGAAAGGTTTAGTAATGTAGTCGTCAGCACCTTCGGCAAAACCTCTCATTTTGTCAGCTTCATCCGTTCGACCCGTCAGCATGAGTACAAACACGCCCGTGCGACTTTGCATTTCTTTACACAGCTTGTAGCCAGTGGTGTCGGGTAAATTTACATCCAGAACTACTAAATCAGGATTGAGTTGCTCAAATAATTCCAGACCAGTCTGACCGTCCTCGCCAGACTCAACTTGATAACCTTGCTGGCTTAAAAAACGGTGAATTAAATTTCGGATTGCCGGGTCGTCATCAACCACAAGGATTTTTTCAGGGGTCATGACCACAATTTTGCTTGAATAATTAGGCAAGAATATTTAGCCATAATAATAGAAAACTGGATACATATCTTGGAAAAATTCAACTTTAAATATTTATAACCTACGCAAAATTTCAGGTAACAAATCTCCAGGAACTTTGGATAAGGCTAAATTTTGGCCTTGGAGCCCACATTCACTATAGAAAGCTCTAATCGTTTTGACAATATAGCTCAAAGCTGTTTGCCTAGAATCAGTAGCTTGGGAGTTGGGATGGTCTTGTAAATTTAGTTTGTCTCCATATGTTAACTCTTTATCCTGAAGATGTTGTTCCCATCCGGCGCACACTTGTAACTGGTGGTACAGTGCTGATTCTAAATGCTGTGTCTGTGTGGCTTTGTTGAGGGCGAAATCTGGTTCTGTGGCTAGTTGATAATGGGCTAGTCCGAGATTGTTACGGGTGGCTAAGGTGTCAAAGGTGAGTTGGGTTCGATCGAGATCTCCGGCGATATCCAGGGCCGCTTCGTAGCCCAAAATTGCTTGCTGCAAGGATTCTGCCCGATGTCGTTTCTGCTGGAACTGGTTCGCCAAATGCCAATAAGCCGTACCGAGATTGTTCTGGGTGGCTGCTGCTGCTGCTGGTACTAATTTTCTGGTGCGATATTTTAAGGCTTCGCGGTAGGCGGAGATCGCCCTAACCAGGAGAATTTCTGAAGGTTCATGCTGGGCGAGGTTCCAGCAGACTGTACCGATGTTGTTTTGCACTCCTGCATAGTTGAGGGGTTCTGTCGATGGGTTGTAGCCGGTGAGGGCTTGGGAGTATGCTGCGATCGCGCTTTTGAGATAGACGCTCGGCTGACCGTCTTGAGCTAAACTCCAGTATGCTGTTGCCAAATTATTCTGAGTCGCTGCATAATGTTGAGGTTCTGAGGTGAAGTCGATGTCCAGGAGCGCTTGCTGGTAGGCTGTAACAGCTTGCTGTAAGTTTTCGGTTTTGTCTTGATAGCGGGCTAAATCGGCCAAGGCAGTCCCCAAATTTTTGTTTAATCTGGCGCGGGTTTGGAGTTCAACAGAACCATCTTTTTTGTTTAAACCTTCTCGGTAAAGGGCGATGCTGCGTTCTAGGCAAAATACTGGATCTGAGGCGGGATCTCCTTGTGGATGACTTTCCTGGCGCGATCGCGATAGCATCCAATAGAGAGTGCCCAGGTCGTTAACCAAATCTGCCATTGGCAGTAGGCTATTTGACTCCTGAATATATTGAGTTAAGTTGTGTTTGAATTCGTTAATTAGTAGCGTACATTCGGGAGTTACTGGTTGATTTTGTGGCAAATTGCGATCGATGTCTAAGTAATGAATCACTTGTTCGATCGCGCGAATGGCAATAATTAAGTTTTGTCTAGAAGCGTCTCCGGCTTGAATGCGATCGCGGTAGAAATTCCCCAAACTTTGATAAGCCAAAGCCAACGCTTCGGAGGAACACTGATTTTCCTGTAACAGTTCAATATATTGCAGAGTTTGCAACGGCTGCAAATGTTCACCCGATGCAGCCTGATTTTTGGTTTCCAACTCCTCGGAAGCTGCTGCTAGTATCAAATCTGCTAGTTCAATAGATTTAGAGTTGAGTCTTCTGGATGGAGAATTGGGAATTGGGGAATTGGGAATTGGGGAATTGGGAGTTGAGGAATTGGTAACAGGAGATGGGGAATCAGAGACTTTTGATTGTCTAGATTTGGAACTTAAAAATTGCTCGCCCAATTCCTGTTTGTCTCCAAAGTCCCATTGGCGCGCCGAGGGTGTCGGTTCCCCTTCAAACTCAAATACTCCGGTTCGCCAGTGCCAAAATTCCGGGGCTGATTGTTCGATCGAACTCAGCCAAGGTCGCGACACCCATAACAGCAGAGGAGATTCCCACACTTCCAGGTGTGTTTCGATGTCCCTCAAATAGCTCAGGAAAGACCACTGGACGGCTGCTGAGTGGCGAGTTAGATGTTCCGCTCCTAAAATTTGAAATCCTGGCAATTGGCTGTAGTTGCGCGCATTTTCGGTCATTGGGTATTCGGCCAACCATGTTGCGATCGAACCCCAAGGATTTGGATCGCCCAGGTTTAGTTGCAAGCTGACAAATCGGGGATGTGCGATCGGGGAGGGAGAAACTTCGCCTGGTTCAGTAGTCGCCAATTCTGCCTCCAAGCGGGCAGCCAAACAGTCCCGCAAGCACAAGTCATCACAGGCGGCGATAAAAATTTGACGGCGGAAATTCAGTTCAAGTGCCTGTTTCAAGCGTTGGTAAATCAGCTTATTCGAGCTAGAAACTTTTTGGGAAGGAATAGACATCACAGTCAGCCGATTTTAGATTTTAGATTTTAGAATTATTCCCACGGATAAATCCGGGGGCTTGTTAGGGTAGATTTTCAACTAGCAATTGTATACTTTTGAACGCAAAACCAGACCCTAACCCTGTCCTTATTTTTTCGTTTCTAATGCTTTTGGTCTGATCTAGTCTTTCAGCTCGTGTGGCGTTGCTCAGGACTTTTACCTTTTCCTGCTTTTATTTAAACACAAAAACCATGTTTCCATTTGTTGGGAAACATGGTTTTCTCAAGAATTCTTTAAAATCGCGATTTGAATCAGCTTTAAATGTCAGCCCTGTTTCTAGACAGAAGCAGCCACAAACACCAAACCTGCAACTAACATTGCTGCTGCAATACCCAAGATAATGTAATTGCGTTGCTGATTTTTATTGGGAGGTACGGCTTCATACACCTTCGGCTCTTTAGCAAAGTTGTTCAAGCGTCCATCGTCATCTTTGATGTAAGGCATCAGTCACAATCCTTAATATTTTTGATGCTTACAACTTTACCAAAAAAGTGCTCTGGAAAATTCAAGAATTTATTTTGAGGCGATCGTACCTGTTTCGGGAGAAGATGCGATCGCATAATCCTTGACCGGCATTCTGCCTGCTAAGTACGCCAAACGCCCCGCTTCCGCCGCCATACCCATTGCTTTTGCCATTGCTGGGGAATTTTGAGCATTTGCGATCGCCGAATTAATCAACAGTGCATCAGCGCCCATTTCCATTGCTTGCGCCGCCTCACTGGGCGTACCGATCCCCGCATCCACAACCACAGGAATCTTCACCGTGTCAATAATTATTTGAATATTGGCAGCATTATTGATCCCTTGTCCCGAACCAATTGGCGAACCTAAAGGCATGACTGTCGCACAGCCGACTTCTTCCAGGCGTTTTGCCAGCAAAGGATCAGCATTGATATAAGGTAAAACCGCAAAACCTTCCTTGACTAATTGTGTTGCGGCTTCCAAAGTGCCGATCGGATCAGGCAACAAATATTTAGCATCAGGAATCACTTCTAACTTCACAAAATTATTATCTTCCTGCCCTAAAAGCTTCGCCATCTCCCTACCCAAACGAGCCACTCTAATCGCCTCATCCGCAGTTTGACAGCCCGCAGTATTGGGCAACATCCAAATTTTAGTCCAATCCAGAGCTTCCGCCAATCCTTCATGTCCGGGAGCATTTGTCTGCACACGCCGCACCGCCACAGTCACAATTTCGCACCTACTCGCATTGACACTTTGCTGCATTTCTGCAATACTGCGATATTTTCCCGTACCAGTCATTAAGCGAGAATGAAAAGTCTTGCCAGCGATAATTAGAGGTTTATCTGAGATAGTTAAGGATGGCGCTATGTGTCCTTGTTTTGGATCTCCAGAAATAGCATATTCTAGCCCCTTTTCCCATTTTTCTCTACCTCCGAGCATATTTTCTAGCAGCCAACCTTCCTGATTAGTTAGTTCGTCTCTAGTTACTGCGTAGAGTATTTCTCCAACAATAATCAATCTTGCATCATGCGGCATATTATTTTTTATACCGCTATTTATGATTTCTTCAAATTCTTGAAAAACGCTTCCCATTTTCCCATTCCTCTCTAGTAATTTTTTGAACAGATTGGTTGTTGAATACTAAATATTATAGATTCACAGTTATTATACTCTCAATAGACTTCGACAGGCTAAAGTTAATTATATGAAAGCAACCATTGAGCAAATTGCGGAAATTGGGATATTTGCCACCTTAAACCGAACTGAATTAGAGCGATTGCAATCCAACACAGAAATTCGCGCTTATCGACAAGGAGAAATTGTGATGTATGAGGGCGATCGCATCCCCGAAAAATTATACACTCTTTTGAGCGGTTCTCTGCGGGTGGCAAAAACAGCGCCCTCTGGCAAAGAAACAATTCTCCGCACCTTATTTCAAGGAGATATTTTTGCCGCACCTGCTTTGCTTGGTAATGCGATCGCCCCAGCAACGGTGACAGCAGAAAGTGATGTCCAAGTTCTTACCATAAATCGGGAAGTTTTGCTAGCAGCGATCGGGCAAAATCCCGAAATTGCTTTGCAAATATTGACAGTTTTTAATCAGCGGTTGCAGCAACTCCACGAAACGGTGCACGGTTTGGTGTCAGAAAGGGCGATCGTGCGGCTGGCCCGATTTATTCATTATTTTGCGATCGAACAAGGTACAAAAATTACCGACAATAGTATATGTTTAGAAAAACGCTTTCCCTATTATCAAATTGCTCGGAGTATTGGAATTACTTACGAAGAATGCGCGCGGATGTTTAAGAAACTCCAGCCGATCGTATCTTACAGTCGAGGCGGAAAAATTACTGTGTTGGATTGGGAGAAGTTGGAGGCGATCGCCTCTGGAGAAGACCTAAATTAAATATTAAAATCCCAATTTTTGTAGGGGCGGGTTCCACAAACAATATTTGACTGCAACTCACTATCTATATAAACCCGCCCTCCACTCCACAACCAGAT
Source organism: Oscillatoriales bacterium (assembly GCA_043718495.1). Classification (GTDB taxonomy): domain Bacteria; phylum Cyanobacteriota; class Cyanobacteriia; order Cyanobacteriales; family Microcoleaceae; genus Microcoleus. The sequence goes on from JAYSVM010000039.1 coordinate 21,730, forward strand.
ACCGTAGGGTGCGTCGCTATCAACAATCTACAACTAAGCTCAAAAATCCCGCAGCGACGCACCCTACAAGGTAAATACCGTAGGGTGCGTCGCTATCAATAATCTACAACTCAGCTCAAAAATCCCGCAGCGACGCACCCTACATACAATCGGCAGGTTGAGATAGACAGGAATATTTATGACGTTAATTGGTTTCAGAAAATGTCAAGACAAAAGCCAAATTTACCTCAGCTTTCAAGGCGTGGGGAGCGCGGGCGGGCATGAAAACAAACACCCCCGGTTCCAAGACAATATCCTTACCTTCCAAAGTCAAAATCCCCTTTCCTTCAACTACATTAACTGTGGCATTGCGCGGCGAAGAGTGTTCGGAAACTTCGCTACCAGCAGCCAAACAAAGTAAATTATACTGACAATTATTGTCTTTGATTAAAACTTTGTTCGACACTCCAGCAGTAGGATATTCAATTGCTTCTCGGAGTTGGATTGCGGAAGATTGTAGCGGTAAAAGAGTAGTAGTCATAATTTTTCACTTCCTTAATATTGTTTGGTTGCACAAAGTATGATGTAGCCTAAATCCTGTTGGTAATGCTGGAAAACTCGACGCATTGCTAAAACCCGATCGCGAATTTGCGCTTTACTTAGAACATTCCACAAAATCCGCGCAGTATTCACAAAACCTTCGTCTTCAACCATTCGCTGCAAGTTGAGGAGTCCCATCGCCCCGGTTTGACACTTTTCTACTTGCAAACCCGCGTTTTGGCAAACAGTAATCCAGCCAGACTCAGACAAAGGCGTTGAATTAACCCGAATCACTTCTGATAAAGCTTGGTGAATTTCAGCTTCTTGACTTCTAGCTAAAAGTTCGTGAGAAAGAAACTTGCCGCCCGGTTTTAGCCGATCGCAAATTCCCGATATAATTTTAGCCTTCCCTGACGGTGATTGCATTGTCAAAATAGCTTCAGCCAAAACATAATCAAACTGTTCAGAAATCCGGTTTAAGTGAAAAATATCTCCCTCTACAATTTCCACTTGATCGCTCAAACCCGCTGCTGCAATATTAGCACGAGCACGAGCCACACTGTCGGGATTCTTCTCAACTCCTACCACTTTTACATTAAAATGCTGAGCAAGGGCGATCGAACTAAATCCAAAACTAGCAGCCAATTCCAAAACAGTTTCCCCAGGCAGAAAACCTGCCCATTCAAACAGCATTTCTGTAGCAACTTTCCCCCCAGGGCGTAGCATCTTTTTCCCAGCCGCCGCCAGCACTTCATGTCCCGGTGCAGTTTTCAAATTGAGAGTAATATTGGTCATAAAATTGACCTCCTATTTAACCTTACTCTCAGTTTGCCAAATCTGCTCAAATCTTTCTATGAGCTAGCTCATATTCAAAAAATACAAATACTTTCTGGCGGCACAACGACTTGCACCCGATCGCCCACTCGGTGCCGCTGCAAGTCATCTCTGTGTAAATTTTGTCTACGAATCGCGATCGAGCTTTTAGCCGTCAACTGTACTACATAGCGCGTATCAGTACCAATATAAACAGCCTCTGTTACAGTTCCCGGCCAAGTATTTTCAGCCTCATAATCAGCCTGATAAATACCTACCTTTTCCGGCCGCAAAAGCAAAGTAATAACCTTTCCCGCCGGAATCTCCTCAGTTGTAGCAACTAACACAGGCAACAATTGATCCACTAACACAATTATCTTACCACTTTGCCTTTCCACCAAACGCCCAGTTAAAAAATTACTATCACCAATAAACTCAGCCACAAACCGCGTTTTTGGATATTCATAAATCTCAACAGGCGTTCCCACTTGCTGCAATTTTCCTCCATCCATCACCGCAATTCTGTCCGACATCGTTAGTGCTTCTTCCTGATCGTGAGTCACATAAATAAACGTAATCCCCAAGATTCTCTGCATTTTCTTCAATTCTAATTGCATCTCTTTTCGCAATTTCAAATCCAGCGCTCCCAGAGGTTCATCCAAAAGCAAAACAGAAGGCCGTTTGACTAAAGCTCTTGCTAATGCGACTCGTTGCTGTTGTCCTCCAGACAATTGACGGGGATAGCGTTTTTCCACATCAGTTAACTGTACCAACTTTAGCATTTCCGCCACCCGATCGCGAATTATTTGCTTCGATAAATTTTCCATTTCCAATCCAAAAGCAACATTTTGTGCTACTGTCATATGTGGAAACAAAGCATAGTTCTGAAATACCGTATTCACAGGCCGATGAAATGGCAATCGATTTTGCATCGCTTCACCATGAATGTGAATTTCCCCCGCTGTCGGCATCTCAAAGCCCGCAATCATTCGCAAAGTAGTAGTTTTCCCGCAGCCAGAAGGACCGAGTAAAGAAAAAAACTCTTTGTCAAAAATCTGCAAATTGATGTTATCTACAGCCAAAAAATCTTGGCTGCGAACAGTTTTAAATAACTTGGAAATATCCTGAAGTTCTACAGCGTGCATTATAATTAAAGATTTCCTAGATTTGTAAGTTATTGTGCATTAAATTATATATTTTCATATCGTTTCCCGTTGCATCAGAATTATTAACTGAAATTAGGAGACGGCAGTGCCGTGTCCCTACCCAGATTAATTGTAGGGACACGGCA
>JAYSVM010000040.1:0-7110 GCA_043718495.1 Oscillatoriales bacterium
ATAGAAGCTTGCCCTCTCACTTGTTTTGTCAGCAAAAATGGTGCAACAGGAAATCCATGGAAAGACGCGAAAATCGATGTTTCAGGTAAAATCAAAAACCCTCGTCGCAGTGCTGGGGATATTCAAATCACAGCTTTGCCAGAGTTAAAAACAGCTAGACCTTGGTATAAAAGCATTGACTCAACGGTTTTACAACAGAACATTAAACGCCTAGATATTGCCTATAAAAACTTTTTTGAAGGACGAGGATTCCCTAAATTCAAGAATCGGAGTAACTTTACTTCTTTCACCTTCGTAATGGGAGTTAAAATACAAGGCAATAAAATTTACCTACCCAAACTAGGTTGGATGCGGTTTTACAACTCACGCTCAATCCCCGATGGTTTTACCATTAAAGCTTGTGCGGTGAGGAAACGGCAAAATGGGTGGTATGTGTCTATTAGGATAGAGGATAAGTTAATTCCAGATTACCTAACAAAATCTCTCAAGGATGTAGTGAAAATAATTGGATGTGACCTAGGGATTACCAAATTAGTTCATTTGTCTGATGGACATCAAATTAAAAATCCTCAATTCTCAACCAATAAAAAAGCTAAACGCACTCTAAAGATTAGACAAAGACGAGTCAATCGCAAACTCAAAGGCAGTAAAAATCGGAAAAAAGCTGCGAAGAAAGTTGGGCTGTTTCATCAAAGAATTAGTAATAAGCGTCAAGCATATCAATGGAAAACTGCTCACAATATTGTGTCTCGAAATATTGATGCGATTGCCTTAGAAAATTTGAATGTTTCAGGCATGATGCGTCGTTGTCGAGTAAAGATTGATGAAAAAACGGGAAGATTTCTCAAAAATGGACAATCCAGAAAGAACGGTTTAAATCGTTCTATCTCTGATGCTGGCTGGTCTGAATTAACTTTAAAGATTGAGTATCTAGCTGCGAAGCAAGGAAAAATCGTAATTAAAGTCAATCCTAAATATTCTAGCCAAGAATGCAGAAATTGTGGTCATATTGACAAGTCTAACAGAGATGGTGAAAAATTCATCTGTGTTGAATGTGGCTACCACGAACACGCCGATATAGGTGCTGCAAAAACGATTAGAGATAGAGCTTTAGAAATGGTACGCGGGGACTCTGCGAAACCTGGTACTATGTACCTAAACGCCCAAAAGATATCACCACGCTCAAAAAGCAAACGTAGTGAGTTTGGGAACCCTATTAGTAGGGATATTAAGGCTGAAATGTCTTAAGAATCCCCATGCCTTTAGGCTGGGGAGTGTCAAAAAATAGGTTGACGACTAATGAAAATGTCAAAACAAAAAGGGAAAATTATGAAAAATCGATCGCCCATCACCCTGACCATAATCTCAGCAATTTTAGTCGCCAGCATCCCAGCAGTTTTCGCCCAGCGACAGCCATCAGCCAACGAAATCTACATTGATAAAGATTGCCGCCAAAACCAGCAACTACAATTTGACAAATTCACTGTATTCAATCAAAATGAGTTTACAGCTAACGGTCAAAAATACTGGTTTTATGCAGGACGCTATCAAGATGGGGGAGTTCTTTTCTGTATTTCAAAACCAAATTTTAGCCAGCCAAAAGTTTTAAATGCAGAAAAAATACAAAGACAATTTATTGATAAAGTAGTCCGAGATCCCAAGAACAAAACTGCCTTTATCATCGCAGTCAGAGAAGGAAACGGCCCAGGTGCAAAAACGACAAATTATGTCTTAGATTTAAGCAATCCAGATCGCCCAAAAGTCACCTCTCTTTCCATAAATATTAATTCTAATCAAAAGTAGTTAACCAGTGGCGGAACCGAGCAAACATCAGCCAATATAGAAACAACCTCATTTCCCCAACCGCCATGACAGACATCCACCAAATAGCCGCCGCCCTCGATGGCCAAGACTACAAACAAGCAGCCAAACTCATCAAACAACTCCAAAAAGAATCACCCGAAAATCCCTGGGTGCAATACTACATCGGCCGCTACTACGAACTTACCAACAGCCCAGAAAAAGCCGAAACTATCTACAAACAAATACTCCACGATATCACCAACCCCAAAATAATCTCCCAAGCCCGCCAAGGAATTCAAAGGATTGAAACAGCAGCACAAGACAGACGCAAACAAGCCATAGAAACCGCCAAAAACGACCCCAACAACCTCGAACCCGGACTCTTAATCCTCGAAGCTGTCAGCCAGGAAGACAAACCCGCAGCCATCCAAAATATCAGCAGAATCTTCAAAACCGACACCTATACAACTCGGATGCAAATCCAAAGTCGTGGCTGGAGACTCTACAAAACCGGCCCCATTGGCGAACTCGAAATCTACGGCCAAGAAATCCTCAACGCCGGAATTCCCGTATTTTGGGGCACCCTAGCCGACATTCAAAAAATCCAAATCTTCCAAGTTCAACACTTCCAATCCCTGTCTCCTCCCGCCGTTGTTTGCAAAGATACACTCGATCGGCTAGGATCGATCGCATTCAACTGGTCAGAAGTCAGCGAAAGAGTAGAAGGGTCATTACCGATTTTTATCGATATTATGGACTACTCACCCAACCGCAGAAACGAAGAGTTTCGTCACAAAGAAATCACCCAAGATTACGCTCAAATCTGTGATTTACACATTCCCAGCAGGAACTGCATTTTGCGAATTTGCGACCAAAGTTACGATTTTCAACAAGGCGTTGACTTTACCAAAACTTTAGAAGATATCTCCACTTCAGCCAATCCCAAAAATCCAAAATCCCGTCTCCAAAAATCTCAGCAAATTCCTCAAAGTACCACCAGAATCAACTGGAATCACTTACTTGAAATACTTGAACAACAGCTTGATGTGACAGTTTGGTCGGAGTTTACTCCCTTTGCCGAGACTGTGCTGGATTACACGAATATGTTGAGTAATATCGATGCTCATGTAGAGATCGATCGCAAATCAGAAACCCCTTGGGACTCAGCTTTCCAGCTATATAGCGGATTAGCTTTTCTGAGAAACAAAAGTAATTCTGACGGTTAACGGTTGACTGTTGACGGTTAATAGTTAACCGTCAACCGTTAACTATTCAGTTTTTATTACTTGGTTTTAACTTGACGAGCCATGTCGCGGAAACCATTCATGCTAGGACCTGGAGTTCTGCGGCTTGCATTTGGTGTGGGCATTAAATTATTAGGAGCAAAGGTAAGAGTGGGTTCAGTTGAACTCGATACTTTTCCATTAGTTGGTGCTGCTGCGACTACCTTCACAGGTTCCTTTTCTTTCTGAGATTTTTTGGATGTTTCAGCCTTGGCTTTCTTCGGCGATTCAGACTTTTCAGACTTAGGAGAATCTGCTTTTGCTACTGCTGGTGCTGCGACTACAGGCTCAGCTTTTTTAGCAGCAGCAAGTTCAACTTTCGGTGACTCCTTAGCATCAGAGTTGCCCAAATCTAGAAAATATTCAGACTTTTTCAAGCCTAATAATCCGCCGAGAAATCCGAAAATACTACCGAAGAAATTTTTGATAAAACCAAACATTAGATTTACTCCTTTTGTTTTTTTAGAGAAATTTGTACAAGCTTGTCAACAAAGTCAGACTACGAGCTAAAGAAACTTTTGTCTACATTTCTTAATCAAAATTTACATTTTTTGATAAAAAATACTGACATTATAGTAATTTTTACTCAAAAATAGCAGCTTTACTTTGCACTTATTTACCATTATCTCAGAATTTTTGACATACAGCACTTTTCTGGTTGATGGGTACTATCAATATCCCCGTCGGGACACGGCACTGTCGTGTCCCTACAAGAACTATCCGATTCGCTAGCTGTCCCACTAGAGGTTAAACTCCCTAGGGTAGTGATTTATGCTGTAATTGATAAGCAATTTTCTTTTCAAATGAACAGTTCGCTCGATCGCAATCCAGTCATCCTCATACACGGTATCTGGGACACCAAAACAATTTTCAACCCATTGTCCGCCCACCTCACCCAACTCGGATGGTGTGTACACAGCCTCAATCTCACCCCCAACGACGGTAGCCTCGGCCTCGACTCACTAGCCAAGCAACTCGCAGATTATATTTCTCAGACATTTGAGCCCGAACAGGCGATCGACATAGTAGGCTACAGCATGGGCGGCATAGTCAGCCGTTACTACGTCCAGCGACTCGGAGGAATTCACCGTGTCCAGCGCTTCATCACCATATCTTCCCCCCACAGCGGCACTCTCACCGCCTACTCTCTGCCCTTACCAGGATATCTAGATATGCGCCCAAATAGTGGTTTACTGCGAGATTTGTACCAAGATGTCACCATGCTCAAACGCATAAATTTCACATCAATGTGGACACCCTTTGACGTGATGATTTTACCATCCCACAGTTCTAAAATGCCAGTAGGTAAAGAAGTTAAAGTCAACGTTTTACTGCACCGCCAAATGGTGACTGATTCTCTGAGCATCAACGCATTAGTTGAAGAACTAAAAGCACCTATTAAACATAAAATTGTCAGTTAAAAATGAATTGTAATTATTGAAATCTATAAAATCAACAATTACGATCGTGACGATTACCTCAGTTTGGTCAATCGGACTGTTCGCAATCTTTTCTTGAGTCAAATTCAGTCTGAAAGTTAATATGCTGCAAATGGTGATTATTTCGCGCAGCAATCAAACAGCATCGCCGACTTCAGCATATTCACTCAAACCAAAAATTGCTTCAGCTTCACAGTAATACTTAAATTCCAGTATATTATGAGAAGGATCTTCTAAAAAGAAAGTGCGGTGCTCTGTAGGTAAACCGACAAATCGCCTTCTCGCTTCTTGATAGAAGTTCAAGTTATTTTGCTGTGCCTTTTCTAACAAACTTTCCCAGTCAGATTCTGAAGTAAAAATCAAGCCAAAATGCCGGGGATAGATGCCTCGCTGGGGTGTCAAAGGTTCGTGGCTGAGGTGGGCGACTATTTGATGGCCACAGATACCCATAATTACAGAATTTGGGGATTCGCGACCCAATTCGCAGCCTAGCCCGTTCACATAGAAGGCTTTTGTTTCGTCAATATTGCTGACGGGAAAGGCTAGATGAAATAAAATTTTGTTCATGGAGTTGCTAATGGAAAATTCTGAATTGTTTTTTAATTATTTGTCTTGGTCTAATCCTTGGTTGGTGGCGATCGCGCTTAATACAACTTTACTGGCGATCGCAACTATTGCCCCCAAAAAATTACTCACTCCGGCTGGACAATTTCACGGCTGGCTGCTGGGTGTGATCATCTGGGGTTCTTTGGGATGGCAAGGCTATGCTGTGGTGATGTTCTACTTTCTTGTCGGATCGTCCGTTACTCGCATCGGCAAAGCCCAAAAAGAGGCAGAAGGGATCGCCGAAAAGCGATCGGGTGCGCGAGGCCCGGAAAATGTCTGGGGTTCTGCTTTAACCGCTACTCTTTGTGCTTTGGGAGTTTTAGCTTTATCTATTTTAGGGGAGACAGGCAAGATACCTGTCTCACAAGATGTAATTTCCCTGTTATTGCTGGGTTATGCGGCGAGTTTTTGTACCAAACTTTCGGATACCTGCGCTAGCGAAATCGGCAAAGCTTACGGTTCACGGACGTTTTTGATTACTACCTTGCAGCCGGCACCTAGGGGTACAGAAGGGGCGGTGAGTTTAGAAGGAACTCTCGCTGGTATTGTAGGTTCGATCGCGATCGCACTTTTAAGTTGGGCTGTTGGTTTAATAGACTTGACAGGAATTGCTGTGTGTGTGATCGCAGCTTTTATTGCCACGAACATCGAGAGCGTGATTGGTGCCACTATTCAATCAAAGTTTGAGTGGCTCACGAACGAGGTGGTGAATTTTTTGAATACGCTGATTGGAGCGATCGCAGCTATCATCTTAGCCTCAGCCTGGACAACTTTTTTCGCTTAGTTATAAATCATCGTCATGAAATTGACAACTGACAACTGCCAACCGACAACTGCCAACTGTCAATTGACTAATCCTCTTTCGGGCCAAAAACCATTTGTACAATCATCGTTGGTTCACCACGCTTGTGATAGCGATCGGCCCAATTACGAATAATTTCATCTAATTCCTCAACAGCTTGGTCAAGGCGTTCCGGCGGGATATCTAAAGTTTCCATAACTCGCATCACTTTAGGTTGTTTTTCTGCCCAATCTTGCATGAGTCGGAAGTATCTAGCCGTATCTTCCACCATAGTGAAAGTACGTTCTTCCTGCTCTGCGGGAGAGTAAGTAGCACGAGTTAGGGCATAAAACGGCATTCCCCAAGGAGAATCAATACGAGTAACTGTTCCCGAATAGATCAAACGGCGTTTGATGTGTTCTGCTAGAGCTTCACTCAAAGGCATTCGTCTTTCTGGAGACATCTCTTCTTGCGATCGTCTATGCAGAAACTCGATCAACTCCATAAACTGAAAAGAATTGATCAATTGAGCGTCAGGCGGATTAGGAGGAATCTTTCCTTCCAGATATTTTTTTTCATCCACTGTCAAGCTGTTCCCAGGAATGCGAGGGCGTCCCGGAAGCCAAGCATACTGTTCCAGCCAGACATAGGGAAACTGAATTAAATATCTAGGTTCCTGGGAACCCAGCATTTTCAGCAATTTTCCCTCAGTCAAAGCTTCCCGAACTTCCTCGACAATCACCTTGACCCGTTTGGGTTCAATGTGATGCAAGTGTCCAGTCATCCGCAGGTTGTGATCCTGCTCCATATAAGTCATGTAAATGGCACACTTAGCCGCCGTTGCGGCCGCGTCTAGAAACGCCCCGTGCCTGTGCCCACTGGTTCTCATGGCGCTAAACGCCAGATATAGCATGATCTGATCCATTGCACTAGGGCTTAGGCTTTTGACCAGATCCAAGGAGTCATTTTTCATTTTTATTTTCTTTTATAGACCCCCACCATAGCTTGAGTCAGCACTGGTTGGGAAGGAAAAAAGGGGTAGGGTAAGAACAACATATCAGGTGACATGACTCCGACAGCCAAGGTGCGGAGCTTCTAAAAATCACTTCTTAGATTTCCTAGTTACTCCCTTACGGGATTTCGACATTGACCTAGATTGAGACATTTCAATCCCCGGCAAACCGTCTGCATAGGCATT
>JAYSVM010000005.1:0-2961 GCA_043718495.1 Oscillatoriales bacterium
GGAATGTAAGTCCAACAGAATTACGGAGTTCTAGTGGCGATTCCCGATGAATTGGGAAGCCTAGACCATACCGCTTTGCGGTTGGTGTAGGTAGTTCACTTAGATATAGAGGACACGGCAGTGCCGTGTCCTGATTTCGGGTTATTCCAACTGACTCTTTACCTCGCTGCTAATTGTTTTTTCAGCGAGTCGGTGTATTTATTGACAATTTGGCGGAATTCATCGCCATCGATGGTTTCTACATCCAAAAGTGCTTCGACAAGTCGATCGACCAAAGGACGATTTTCGCTGATAATCCGGCGGGCTTCTGCATAGCAGTCAAAGGCAATCTTCCGAATTTGTTGATCGATTTTGTCTGCAATTTCTTCGGAATATTGCGATCGCGAACCCCATTCTCCGCCCAAAAATACCTGATTGCTAGGACTTTCCAAGGCCACAGGCCCCAAATCGGACATTCCATAAAGCGTTACCATCTCTCTAGCGAGACTGCTAACTTTTTGGATATCACTACCGGCACCAGTGTCGATTTCGTCGTCGCCGTAGATTTCTGCCTCCGCCGCCCGTCCCCCCAAGGCTACTGTAATCCGGTTTAGCATCAGCGATCGACTCCTCAAACCTTCGCTGTCAATCATTTCGTCATCTAGCGAAAAGCTAGTAAACCCTTCAATGCCACCGGAACGAGGAATGATAGTCACCTTTTCTACCGGATCAGCATTTTTGAGCATTGTTGCTACTAGGGCGTGTCCGACTTCGTGGTATGCTGTCATCCACTTTTTCTTGCTATCAAGAAGGGAATTGAGAGTAAGTCCGATCGTGATTCGATCCATCGCGTCGTTAATTTCTAAATTCGCGATCGTATCTTTGCGCCGTCTGGCTGTGAGAATGGCTGCTTCGTTGAGTAAGTTTGCCAAGTCAGCGCCAGAAAAGCCAGGAGTGCGACGGGCAACGTTATCTAAGGTAACTTCTGGGTCGAGTTTTTTGTTGCGGGCGTGAACTTGCAAAATTCCCAAACGCCCTTTGTAGCTGGGTAAATCTACTGTTACTTGGCGATCGAACCTGCCTGGCCGCAACAGCGCACTATCGAGCACATCGGGGCGGTTGGTAGCTGCAATGATAATCACGCCACTGTTACCCTCAAAGCCGTCCATTTCTGTCAGCAACTGATTGAGAGTTTGTTCTCGTTCGTCATTTCCGCCACCGATACCCGCCCCGCGTTGCCTTCCTACGGCGTCTATTTCGTCGATGAAGACGATGCTGGGGGCATTTTCTTTAGCTTTGCGGAACAAGTCGCGAACGCGGGATGCGCCGACACCGACGAACATTTCGACAAATTCGGAACCGGAGATGCTGAAGAATGGGACACCTGCTTCACCTGCGATCGCTTTTGCCAACATGGTTTTGCCGGTTCCGGGAGGCCCAATCAACAAAACTCCCCTGGGAATCTTCGCACCAATGGCGTTGAAACGTTCCGGTTTTTTGAGGAATGTGACGACTTCTTGAAGTTCTTCTTTAGCATCTTCGATACCTGCTACGTCGTCGAACATCACGCCGGTTTTGGCTTCCATCTGGAAACGAGCCCTGGATTTGCCGAAGTTCATGGCATTTCCTTGGGATTGAGTCGATCGACGCAAAATCGCCATCAATACTGCTAGCACTAGGAAGATTACCAACAAGTTTACGACTAAACTGACTGCGGCGGTGTTGTCTACAGTTTGTTTGACTTCAAAGTCGATCTTTTTGGCACGGATTTGCGAGTAAAGTTCGCGGTTGTTGTAGTCGAACAGGGTAACAACTTGGGGTGCGTCGGTGGCTTTTTTGTCTTTTAGCTTAACTCTGGCGGTTCTTTGGATTTCATCTATTTCAATTTTGCTGACTTGCCCTTTTTCTATGTTATCGATCAGTTTGGTGTAACTCATGGTGTTTGGGGCGGTATCGGCAAACACCGGTGTCGAGAGCAATATTCCTTGAGAAAGCACCAAACTGCCTAGGATGCGCCAAAGATACCGTCCAGGAATTGATGTTTTAGGAATCAGGGCCGACTTTTCTTTTTGGGCAGCTAGATGCCCCAGCCATGCGTGTTTCCAGGAATTTTTCATATAAGAATGTCTTAACTGCTTAGAAGATAGGTTTCTACGTTCATCTATTTTAACAACAGGGTTGGGTTTTGGATGACCCGATTTTGGAACAGATTAATCTACAGCGGTTCTCAAAAAATTGAGGTATGCCCAATGCCCTATGCCCCATGCCCCATGCCCTTCAATCTAAAATCTAAAATCGATTGACAGTTGCCGATCGCACTCGCTAAACTAAGCATAGTCGTAATGAGTACGTTTTACTGGTTTTGGGAAATTACATGGTCAAGATTGTCGGCATTGGCGGAAGTTTACGTGCTGGATCGTACAGCCAGATGGCGCTGAATATAGCAGCACAGCGGGCGCAGGTCTTGGGTGCCGAGGTTGAGGTCTTGGATTTGCGATCGCTCAATCTGCCCTTCTGCGACGGAGAGAACGATTATCATGAGTACCCGGACGTGGAAAAACTGCGGAATGCGGTTAAGGAAGCCGACGGTTTAATTTTGGCAACCCCGGAGTATCACGGCAGCCTCAGCGGTGTACTCAAAAATGCGTTGGATTTGATGAGTTTTGAGCATTTAGACGGAAAAGTGGTCGGTGCAATCAGCGTTTTGGGTGGACAAGTTAACAGCAATGCGCTGAATGATTTGCGAGTGATTTTGAGATGGGTGCACGCTTGGGTGATTCCTGAACAAATTGCGATCGCCCAAGCTTGGAAAGCTTTTAGTCCCGATGGTAAATTATTGGATGAAAAGCTATCTCAAAGGTTTGACAAATTTGCTCAGAGTTTGGTAGAAAACACCTGCAAATTGCGAAAAATTAGTTGTTAGTTAGTTGTTAGAAATTAGGAGACGGCAGTGCCGTGTCCCTACCCAAAAAACATTGTAGG
>JAYSVM010000041.1:0-24088 GCA_043718495.1 Oscillatoriales bacterium
GGAAAAACAGACAACGAAGTTAGCTTTACTAGATCCTACTGGTCAATACCAAATTCAAAGCATCGATCCAGAGTTAGCAAAAAATCTCAAAGCTAATGGTTTTTTGTTGCTGTATAACTTAGTTGAATCCACTATGCGAAATGCGATTGAAGCCATATTTGAGGAGTTTAAAAATAAATCAATCTCCTTTGACCAACTGAAACCATAAATTAAACTGATTGTCCTCCAAAATCTTAAAAATCGTTCTCCTAAGAAAATTTATTTAACAATTAACAAACTCTCTACTGATATCATCACAGCTACATTTGAACGCGAAGAACTGTTTTCAGGAAATGTGGATGCTAGGTTGATTAAAGAAATAGCAGACAAATACGGTTTTTCATATCAAACAGACTTTGCTAAGACCAAAAACGGACAAAATCTTGTAGTGATTAAAAGTAATAGAAATGATTTAGCACACGGGATTAAGTCTTTTGAGCAAGTGGGGGGATATCAGGCTATTGAAGAACTTTTAGAAATTAAGGAAGAAATCATAGAGTATTTGACGCAAATACTGCAAAATATCAGAGATTATCTTGACAATGAAGAGTATTTGGAGTTACCCATAGGTAATCCTTAATTTCTATTTTCTTCAGTCCGCGCAGGCGGACTTTGTTTTTGTAGTTTGACCTGTTACTCGCATGACAGGCGCTTCGCCACATACGAGTAACAGGTCAAAAGCGATTTCAATCGCCGAGTTACTTCCGCACCATCACAGACTCAATCACAGCATTCGGATGATACTTATTCGTCTGAAAAAATCCCCCTTTACCAGCACCATAAACTCCGGCAAATTGCTTTCCTTCAGCCTGGGGAACAAACATAATTTTTCTAGTCGGTTGATTGGCAAAAACTACATTTTCTCTCATTTCATTATCAACATTATAAGATAAAGTAGCTTTGCCGTAAATTGCCTCTGCTTGTTTCAGAGTCATTCCCGCCCCGACGCCCTGAAGTGTTTTATAATTGGCATTGTCAGTTCTTAAAAGTTCAATTACATCTGCATCTTTAAACTTTGTACCCGCAGCGTAAATAATCCGATACTGTACTTTTCCCGATCGACTAATCGCCACTGCATCAAAGTCTACCATAAAAGAAGACTCAACCTTAAACTGTGCGGTGGAACCCAGAGCCTTTTTCAGTTGTCCGAAAGTCATCCCGACCTTGGCTGCTCCAATTGTGCGATCGGAAATTGTTAAACTTGTATAAGGAGGTTTTGTCGCAGCATTAGCAGCTTCTCCCAGAATATTTGTACTCACACGCGCCACAGCGGTACCGGGAGTCGAAATTGCTCCCAGATAAGAGCCGATCGCCAATAAAACAGCTATCATCGATCCAGACAAAACTTTAATATTCAACATGACTAATTCTCCTAGATTTCAAATGCGACTATCTACCCGCATCTTTTGGGCTATCCTGGGCATCACCTTGTTAGTTTGGATTCTCAGAGGTGTTGGCCTCTTGACATTCCTTCCTGGTGCTGTTATTTGGATACTGGTTTTGGTTTCTTTTGTTGCGGGTATCCTCAGTACCATACTTCGTCGATAAGCAGCCATCCGGTAATTAATAATAGTTTGTTGACTGTTGACTGTTGACTGTTAACTGTTAACTGTTGACTGTTGACTGTTAACTGTTGACTGTTGGCTGTTGACTGTTGTCATAATAAATAATAAATAACCCTTAGACTCTTTGACCCTTTAAATCGAAGCGAACGACTACACTCAGGGAACGGAGAAGTACCCAATTCCCAATTCCCAATTCTCAATTCCCAATGCCCAATTCCCAATGCCCAATTCCCAATTATTTTAGTTTCATTGCTTTCCCAACTGTCACATTTAACTGAGCGCCAATCAGCATCACCAAAGAACAAAGATCGAGCCACAATAGTAAGACAATAAAAGTGCCGATCGTGCCATAAGTCCAAGTATAATTGCCTAAATGCAAAACGTAGAAGCGAAATAAAGCTGAAATCAGTGCCCACAAAATAGCAGCAAAAACAGCGCCCGAAAAAATCGGAATGTCTCGTTGGTGTCGGCTCGGCCCGTAACGGTAAATAAAGGCAAAGGCAACAGATACAATTCCCAAAGAAATCGGCCACCGCCACAGCCGCCAAATAGCTAACAGTTGCGACTCCAAAGGACAATTGTTTGCCGGCACTAAACAATTTTTAAGATCTTTTAAATTGCAATTAGCGACAGACTCCAACAGGCAACTCTGACGGGCAATAGCTTGTACAATTAAATCGCTAAAAAATACTACGCTAGATGCCAAAATTAATAGTATAATTGTACCGATACTTAGGGTCAAAGAAATCAGTTTTGCTTTCAAAAAAGAGCGAGTGCGATCGGGCGGGATTTCATGAATGCGATCGAGTGCAGCCATGGCTGCACTCATTACTCCAGAAAATGCCCATATCGATGCTACAAAACTCAGCGAAAATAGTTGTTGGTTGCGATAGGAAAGTATTTCTTTGAGGGAACTACGAATCAAATTTCGCACGTCATCGGGTATAACTTCGCCCAAAAGACCGGCGATTTGATACAGTGTTGATTGCAAAGGTTCAAAAAGGGCGATCGCACATAACATCGCCAACAGCCCCGGAAACAGCGCCAGCATAGAATTGTAGGCCATTTCCGCCGATAGCCCCGGCAATCGCTGCTCTCCTGCCTTCACGCTGACTTCCCTGAGCGTGCGCCAGGTCAAACATCGACAAAAAAGCCAAAACTGACCAAATTTCTTTTTGATAGCTCTCAGCAGCCTCAAAAGCACCCGAAACAAAGCTAAAATCAGGTAGCGCAGCCAGTAGTAAATGTTCATAATGAATTAATTAAGCTATTACCAATTCTCAATTCGCAATTACCAATTCCCAATTCCCTATTCCCAATTCCCCAATCTAAAATTAATATTATGGTTCAAGATGTCAGACAGTGGTTAGATGAAATTAAGCGACTGCAACAGCAGTTAACAGAAGTTTCGCGCGATCGCGATGAGGCTGGTGAAAGTGCGGCTCAGTGGCGTCAACTGTATAATACGGAAGCGGAACAGCGGCGGAATGATGCTAAATTAACTCAGCAAAGTATCGGTAATTTGGAAGCAAAAATCGAGCAATCGCAAAATTTTTATCCCAATGTGTCGGAAGGTGGGGAAGCTGGAATTGCCCGCCAGCAGGAAGTTGAACAATTGCAAACTGTTGGCGAACTTAAGGCTAAATTAGTTGTGGTAATGGAGGAGCGCGATCGGGCTTTTGAACAAATCAAACAACTGACTCAAGCCCTAAAACAAGAAGAAGCCCGCCACGCTGAAACTAGCAAAAATTTAACTAGCGCCCTGGGAGATGCGGTTGACTTGCTCACGAAAGCAAAAACTCCTGCTGCTGCGAGAAATGAGAGTGTATATTCTTTGGAGATAGTCCCTGTGAGCACAGAAAATTCAGAAAGTGCGATCGAGATTCGTCACAATCCGGCCCAACTTCCGCCTTCTAAAAACCAGTTACTTCAGTTACCACCTTTTGAAAGTTAGTCATAAGTCATTAGACATCTCCAGAAAAGCTAGTCAAGAATAGGCATCCTGCCTGTTCCACAAAAATCATTCCAGAGGTCTATTGGTTACTGGTTTTATACAGTTGATAAAAGAGGTAGATTGCGATTTACTGTTGGGTGGGGGCGGGTTTATTCAGATTGTTGGTATTTGTTAGATATTGTTGGTGAACCCGCCCCTACAGGTTTTTGATCGCGGGTGCAATATCTTAGTTTAAACGAACTACAGAGAACACAAAGAACACAACTGACAACTGACAACTGTCAACTGACAACTAACTTCTTAAAATCCCATCGCCCCAGCCACCGCATCCAAACTCGGAGCAATCCCTTGTTTAAAGTTGTTCTTACTGTGATTAATCGCCGTATCCGGGTCTTTCAAACCGTTGCCAGTCAGCACGCAAACCACCGTTGCTCCCGTCGGAACTTGGTCTTTTACCTTCAGCAAACCGGCTACAGAAGCCGCACTTGCAGGTTCGCAGAAAATCCCTTCCTCTGATGCTAACAAACGGTAAGCGTCGAGAATTTCCTCATCCGTGACAGCAGCAAAACTGCCGCGGCTGGCTTCGGAAGCTGCGATCGCCTGTTTCCAGCTAGCCGGGTTCCCAATCCGAATCGCCGTAGCCAGAGTTTCTGGGTGCGACACCGGATGTCCCGTTACCAACGGTGCAGCCCCCGCCGCTTGGAATCCCATCATCCGCGGTAGTCGCGAACATTTTTTGGCTTGATGGTATTGACAAAAACCCATCCAGTATGCTGTGATGTTTCCCGCATTTCCCACGGGAATGCACAGCCAGTCTGGGGCATCGCCCAAAGCGTCCACCACTTCAAAAGCGCCGGTTTTTTGGCCTTCTAAGCGGTAAGGATTCACTGAATTTACTAACGTCACCGGGTAATTGACGGCCATTTCCCGGACTATTTCTAAAGCCCGATCGAAATTACCGACAATCGAAATCACTTCCGCACCGTAAAGCAAAGCTTGGGCCAACTTGCCCAAAGCCACGTAACCTTCGGGAATCAACACGAAAGCTCGCATCCCCCCGCGTCGGGCGTAGGCGGCCGCTGCTGCCGAAGTATTGCCCGTACTGGCGCAAATTACCGCCTCAGCACCAGCTTCCTTCGCCTTGGAAATCGCCATTGTCATCCCCCGGTCTTTGAAACTACCAGTGGGGTTAAGGCCGTCGTATTTGACCAAGACTCGCACGTCTCTACCGATGAGAGCGGCGATCGCAGGTGCTGGAATTAAGGGTGTATTGCCTTCGTGGAGTGTCACTACGGGCGTGGTTGCAGTCACCGGCAGGTAGGGGCGATAAGCTTCGATCAAGCCCGGCCAGCCGTGGTGTTTCGGCAAGACTGCGCGGGCAGTAGAGTTATGAGCAGAGTCAGTTACAGGTAGAATCAGGGTCACGATGTCAATGGTTTTGAGGCAATGGCCAAGGAATTTAAACTAATTTTAGCTCGATCGGTTAATTTGATGTTTAATACGATCGGTTCAGGTTAAAGTAACTTAATGGTGTGAATGTGTAGATATGTCTACTCAATTACTAATGTCAAATAATTCTTCCACTCTTTCTCGGCCTCAAATCACGACTAGCAATCCCGAAATGGCTAGTTCTTCTGACGTTGCGATCGGTTTTACCCGCAAATTAGAATCTGTGAAGTCCCCGTACCAAGCCGATCATCAAGTTAAATTTCTGCACCTGCAAGCAGAAATCGACTCCTTGCTACTGCAAGTGCAAACCGTCAAACAACGACGTTCCATAGCATACTCTCAGGTTGCGATCGCGCAAAATTCCGTTGATAGCAACAAAAATTAGTAGCAATTCGTGCTAATTGTGCCACCCCTGTGGTATAAAAAGTAAAGTTTTGTTAACCTTGTTTTTTTAACCAAAACCGCTAGCCATCTAATTTAAGGCTAGCGATAGCTAGGATTTGTTAAAACGCGCTTCTTAAAACGCGATCGCCTAAAGCTCAACTCGTCTGCCCCTTGCTGGCAACGAGCTGAACCTTTACTGTGATTTTTTAGGCGCTAATTGTGTTAAGCCATCATACGGCATACGAAGAGTCGAAATTCATTTATGACAGCATCGATCGAAAAACCACTAAATTTGACATCTGCAAGTGACACTTCCAACTTGCGCCTCAAAGATATTCTCAAAACTCTGCCACGCGAAGTATTCGTCAAAAACCCTCGCAAAGCTTGGACAAAAGTCATCATCAACGTTTTGCTAGTTGCTGTCGGTTACTGGGCGATAGCAGTATCACCTTGGTTTCTACTACCCCTGATGTGGATTTTCACAGGCACCGGATTAACCGGTTTTTTTGTGATCGGACACGACTGTGGACACCGCTCATTTGCTAACCGCCGCTGGGTAAACGATTTAGTTGGACATCTAGTATTTTTGCCATTAATTTTCCCGTTTCACGCATGGCGACACGGACACAATTATCACCACAAGCACACCAACAAAATTGGCGAAGATAATGCTTGGCAACCGATGACAGCAGAGGATTACGCTGCTGCTCCCAAGGCTTTACAAATAGCTTATAGTTTAATATTCGGTCGGATGTGGTGGATTGGCTCGATCGCACATTGGGCAAAAGTCCACTTCATGTGGTGGCGCTTCAAAGGCAAACAAAAACAAGAACAAGTCCGCTTTTCTGTGTTATTTGTTTTAATCGGTGCTGCGATCGTATTTCCCACATTAATTGCCACCACCGGCATCTGGGGATTCATCAAATTTTGGTTAATGCCCTGGATGGTTTACCATTTCTGGATGAGCACATTCACCATTGTTCACCACACAGCACCAGACATTTCATTCAAAGAAGCCTCAGAATGGAACGAAGCTCAAGCCCAACTATCAGGAACAGTTCACTGCGATTATCCCCGCTGGGTAGAGTTCCTGTGCCACGACATTAACGTCCACGTTCCCCACCACCTTTCCACAGCTATTCCCTGGTACAACTTGCGTCTAGCCCACAGTAGCTTGAAAGAAAATTGGCAAGATCATCTCTACGAAACCGAGTTTTCTTGGGCTTTAATGGGTCGAATTGCTGACAATTGTCACCTGTACGATCCCGCTGGCGGTTATCTGACATTAGAAGCTTTTGAAGCTCAAACCAAGTAGTTATTGGTTGTTGGTTATTGGTTATTGGTTATTGGTGGATTATTGGCTGTTAATTATTGGCAATAATTCACATCTTGCACTGGTTCAAAAACCTGTAGGGGCGGGTTCGCCAAAATCCTTGAAAGTGACAAACAAGTTAAATAAACCCGCCCTCCCCCACTAATAACCAATAACCAATAACCAATAACCCCTCAGCAATTTCCCAATCCCCAATCTAAAATCTAAAATTGATTGACTTTTAATCCGAATAACTGCCGCAACGAAAGCGAAGTAGAAACAAAACTAATTGTCAGCTACCTACTACCAAAGTTAGGCTACACACCCGACAATTGGCATCAAGAAATAGCCTTTGGGAATATCCGTCTAGACTTTCTATCCTTCGCCACCCAAGTTCTCCCCATAGTCATCGATGCAGACTCGCCGATGAGCGTAGTAATTGAGGCAAAACATCCCAGGGAAAATTTAGATCGTCACATCAGAAAACTGAAGCGTTACTTGACGAGTTTAAGCATTCGCTACGGACTAATCACCAATGCCAAAGAAGTTAGAATTTACGAAAGAGTCGCCGATGATATTCAGCTAGTCTTTAAGTGCGCTGGACAAGACATCGAAACTAAAATTGATGAAATTTACGCTTTAGTTGGTAGAGATAGTTTAAGAGTTGTAAAAAATCAAGATAATATCGAACTCGAAGATAGTAAAATTAACTTAGTTAGTCCTGAATCAACTAACGAAGTACCAGTAACACCAAATAATCCAGCCACCGCAGAACCCAACTATAATCAAATCTTAGAACTGGAAAATACACCGGAAATCGTACCAGTTAATACAGAAATTAAATTAGATATAATCTTTCAAACCAAAACTCAAAATACCATGAAAATCATTGCAATCTACCACAATAAAGGCGGAGTCGGCAAAACTACAACAGTAGTGAATTTAGCCGCCGCCCTCAGCAAGCAAGGTAAAAGAGTCTTGGTGATAGATTTAGATAGTCAAGCCAATACAACATTTGCTACAGGCTTAGTTAAATTTGAGGATGAAGAACAAGATGATTTGAAAAACAGCAATATTCTACACATTTTACAGTCAGAAGATTTCTACACAATATCAGAAGTCGCTAGAAAGTCTAATTTTTGCACTCCCGAAATAGATGTGATTCCTTCCCACATTGAATTGATGCAATATGAAACCGAACTCAATTCACTGGATTACAGTAGAATGATTCTGATCCAGAAACTAGCTGAAGTACAAGATAAATACGATATTGTACTGATTGATACACCACCATCTTTGAATTTTTATGCGAGAGTTGCCCTGATTGCGGCCGATTATTTAATTATTCCTTCTGACTTAAAACCTTTTGCCAATCAAGGACTAATTCATGTCAAAGATTTTATTAAAAAAGTTAATGGATTCAAGAAACAAATTGGCAAAAATCCTCTACAAGTTTTAGGTGTACTTGCTTGTAAAATATCAACTAATGGTAAATTTGTGCAATATAGTTTGCCCAAGCGAAGGGAAATCATTCCCAAACGCTACGGCATTGAAATCATGGAAAGTGTCATTTATGAAAGAGATGATTTGGCAAAGTGTGCAGAACAAATGCAGATGGTAGGAGATTTGGAAATCGCAGACCCGATTTCAGTGTTAGACTTTAAGCCAGATTCACTCGCAGCCCAAGAATTTGAAGTCTTAGCAATGGAAGTATTGGAAAAGATAGGTGGTAAATAATGAAAAAATTATTGGCATCGCTGGTTTTAGTAAAAAAGATTACATCTACAGTTCCCCGTGACAATTTTCGCGATCGCGATTTGGAGAAAGTCGCACAACTAATTTTAGAATTAGGAGGATTGATCAACCCCATAATTCTCCGCCGCAACGGTATGGATGCTTACGAGATAGTAGACGGAGACTTTGAATACTACGCTGCTGCGAAAGCTAGGGAAATCAACCCGATGAAAGGCGAGACAATCGGAGCATTTATTCTCGAACCGGAAAATGAAGAATTTCTGCTAGAGCAAGTTCAATCTCTGAGAAAATGTACAATAAATGAAGATTTAGTTAAAAACCCAGAAACCGGGTTTTTATCCGAAAATACTGCATCGCAGCCCGCAGATTCAATAAAAAACCCGGTTTCTTTGGTCGAAGTCCCTAAATCTGTTGACAACGAAACTCCTCAATCATCATCCAGTTTAGAACAAAGGCTGACAAATATTGAAGCCCTGTTTGCAAACCAAATCAATGAATTAAAAGCTGAGTATGCCCGTGACAAACAGGTGTTAGCCCAGAGTCTACAAGAACTTGAAAACAGAATTAACGAGTTGAAACCAGCGTCGCCACCAGAAGTTAAAAAAGTAACTTCGGAATCAATGTCACTGTTGGAAGCACTCAATACTCTAGATCAATCTGCACTGTTTGCGAATTTTAAAGATGCTGGATTGAAGCTTTTAGTAGTCAAGACAATCATCAAAGAGCGAGGTGTGCAACAGTTTGTCTCACTTATAACTGCCGTCAAACGTATTGATGGGCTAACCGACAAAACCGTGATTAAAATGATTGACAAGTGGCACCAATATTCATAATATTAATTCCGGTTGCACTCTTATGATAGGTTGGAGATACCCCAAAATAATATTGTAGGGACACGGCAGTGCCGTCTCCTAATTTCTAAAATAATATTGTAGGGACACGGCAGTGCCGTCTCCTAATTTCTAAAATAATATTGTAGGGAGACGGCAGTGCCGTCTCCTAATTTCTAAAAAAAGTAAAGATGAGTTAAGCAATGTATCATTCGTGTCCCCCATGCGGTTAAACTCATCACAGTCGCTTTTTTTGGGAATTGCAGTAACCTTTGTCGTAGCTTGCGGGGCGGGACGCCATCGCCTGGGATGTCGCCCCACGGGAAGCCGCGTAGATATACATAAATACCTAAAACACGTGATTTTCATGACAAAAGAGGACTTTTAACAAGATGGATCGATCGCAAGATCAAAACCGAATAGTTGAATATTTGCGGATTAAGCCAATTAGTCACAGTCAAATTTACACTTCCCAAATTGCGATACCAGATTCTCTAGGAAAAGAAATTATTCGCGATCGCCGCGAAGCTCTCAGGCGAAGTCTCATCGAACAAGGCAGCAACTTGATTCCTTTAATTGTACGCCACACAGAAGCCTACAGCAACGAAGAAGAATATGAAGTTGTCTGCGGCGCTGATTGGTGTATCGTTGCCAAAGAACTTGGCATTGAGCAAATGTGGGCTTGGGTTTTTGAAATGACCGACGAGGAAGTAGCTGCTGCTCAAGCAGAAATGGAACTTTTAGCTCCCCAACCGACTCAAAAAACTCCACAAATTGAGACTCTATTTCAACAATTTGAGCTATCATTTCAACAAAAGGTAGAGAGTCTCACAAAACAAATAGAACAATCTATTAAAAAAAATGAAGACTTACTCAAAAAACAAGTAAAATCTCTAACTGAACAAAATTTTGATCGCGATAAAATAGAACAGATTAAGGATTTAATCGCAAAAGTCGAGCAAACATTTAATGAAAAGGTAGATAAATTGGCTAAGAAAATCGAAAAACCTGGTAGCGACAATTCTCCAACATCTGCGGTTATTTCAGAAATGAATCTTGAAGGTGCGTCAACACAATTGGATGAATTGGAGAAATTGCTATCACTCAAATTAGAACGCACAGTCGAGACAATTAATCAGTTTGTGGTCGATGCAATCAAAGACGTAGAAGATGATCTAAAAAGTCAAATCCGAAGGCTTCGCAGTCAACTAGGAGCGGCCGCTAATCACTCAGAAGTACAGCCAAAAACTCAGTCAAAAATCCAGTCGAAGAAGCAGTCAAAGGCGCAGACAAAACCTCAGCTACCACAGTTGCAGTTAGAGTTCCAGTTTGAATCACAGCTTGAATCACAGCTTGAATCACAGCTTGAAACCCCTCTGGAAGACTATGATAGTTGTTCGTTGAGGCGCTTAAAGGCGATCGGAAAAGACCGGAAAGTCCGGGGCTACGCGCGCATGAAACGACCAGAAATTCTGGCTGCCCTCAAACAAATTGAGGATAAATAAATTTGTCAAAATATCCAGATACCCGACTTCTTGAATAAGTCGGATATCTAACCGAGATATTAAAAAAGAATTTGCTCAACAACGAGCCGATCGCCTTGCTGCGAAATTACGAGAATTAAACATCGATCCTGATACAATTTAGCGATCGCGCCTTTGACCCAAATTGCCTGTATTTAAGCTAGTTTAGGCGATCGCATATCCCGTATGTTGCCGAACGTGATACGGATGAAAACCTAAAACTATCATATCTTTAGGCACTCCCAATTCTACCAGCTCTGCGGTAATTCCCGTTTCTATACCATCTTGTTGAATCCAAATTTTGCCATCAATAATTTCCACATGGACGATACAATCGTGAATTCTTTTAGGCCCTTGCCAGCCATCGTGCATCAGTAAAAAATTGTTTTGTTCGCGATCGACAATAACGCTGCTTCTAATTTTTCCGTGTCCGTAAGAAATCTGGGCATAACTATCTAAAACATTGCGAACAATTTGGCGATATTCATCTAGTCTATCCATCTGACAATCGTCTCCTTTAATGAATCAAAAACTATTAGTTTAAATCTCTTGTTCTCTAACAAAATCTGCCCGATAGGTTCAGAAAAGATTTCTGCATAAACTTCTGCACGGATTGCCAGATATATTATCCGTTCAGGTTCCGCTCGCTGTAGAATATCTTCGTAAACAATATACTGTCCAACAGCTTGTTCTAAGTCATAAACTGGTGAAGCACTCACAAAACTTTTGACTTCTACAGCAATTTTACGACCTTGCTTTTCGGCAGCAAATAGTTTTTCTGCACCCAAGTCAACGCTGAGAGTACGTTTGCCAATTTTCAATGGTAGAGGATCGTTAGTTATCGTCCACCCGTCCTTTTCCAGGGCTGTTCTGACATTATTGTGGTATGTGTCTTTTGCTGGCATACTTTAAGCTAAACCATCAACTGTTACCCTGATCATATCATAACACAATGCTTTTCTCAACTCATAGCTCATCAATCCAAACTACTTACTCTCCTGTGTATCGATAATTCATGAATTGTCTTTCCTAATTGGCAATTCTATTATAAACTCCGTACCTCGATCGCGCGAGGAAACACATTTCAATTTACCTCTGTGTTTTTCTGAGATTATTTTATAGCTAATATACAATCCCAAACCAGTGCCTTTTCCGACTGGCTTAGTTGTATAAAAAGGGTCAAAAATAAGATTTATGATCTCTTGTGGCATACCGCTACCATTGTCAGCAATCCTGATAGCTATATAGTTTTGATTTAAAATATTCGTGCTAATTTCGATGCGCGGCAAAGTACCAAACTCCTTAATGTTTGTTTGAATTCTTTGCTCTGCCAAAGCATCGATCGCATTAGCAAGTATATTCATAAACACTTGATTTAACTCAGAAGCATAACACTCTACTTTCGGCAATTTACTGTATTTTTTGATCACTTCAATACTCACATTTTCAGCATCGGATTTCAAGGAATGCTGCAAAATCAGCAGTGTATTATCCAATCCCTCGTGAATATCTACTCCTTTTATTTCAGACTCGTCCTTGCGAGAAAAGTTTCGCAAAGACAAGACGATATTTTGAATGCGATCAGTACCTATTTTCATCGAAGACAGCAGTTTCGGAAAATCTTCTATCAGGAAATTTAGATCAATTATATCTATTTGATTTTGAATTTCTGCCACGGGAATTGGATAGGAATCCTGATACATCTTAACTAGATTCAGTAAATTTTCTGTATATTGATTTACATAAAGTAAATTACCGCAAATGAAATTAACTGGATTGTTTATTTCGTGAGCAACTCCCGCTACTAACTGTCCCAAACCAGACATTTTTTCACTATGAATTAATTGAGCTTGTGTCTGTTGCAACTCCCGTAAAGTTTGTTCAACCTCTTGAGTTTTAAGTCGCAACTGATTTTCTACTTGCTGTCGTTGTGTAATCGCAGAACACAGAATTAAAGTTGTCATTACAATAACTCCGATAAAAGATTGCAATAACATCAGAGATTCATTAATATTGGGACGCGCAAAAGGCCCGCCACCTTTAACTGTTCCTAAAACTACAATTGCCGAGACAATAAAAATTAATAATGTTGCTCCTTGTATACCAAAGCGAAATACTGCCCATACCAGAAATGGAATCAGCATATACTCTATAGGATAGCCGCCGCCAAAAGCAATGTGACCTACGGCAAGCACGAGTATTATCAATAGAGCAAACTCAGCCTGCTTTACCTGGAATGACAGAGATTTTAAATATTTTAAGTTAAGTTTTTTTTGTCTAATTCCTGCTGTATAGAATTGAAAAAATTTCCGAATTGTCTTTAAACACGGTTGGAACCAAATTAATACTAGAGGTGTAAAAATCAGAATCCCACTTACATTGGAAATCCACCATATAAACCAGTTCATACCCCAATCTGCCAGAGGGACAATACCGCGAAAACAGAGAGCAGTAATCCCCACAGTTGCACTGACAATCGGGCCGATCATTCCGCCCACAACTATAAATTTGAACACATTTTGAGGGCGATCGAACAGATGGTGAGATCCAACAAATTTGTGTAGCAAGAAATTACTTGTAATTGCAGATGAAGTCGTCCCCCCAGCAATCATAGAGGCAGTTAGGAATGAAACGGCAACAGAATTAACATTTGTATTGTCCAAAACAGCCCAAATATTGGCAAAAAATGAACCTATCCAAATTCCTGGCCAGACACGATATCCTAGTATCAGAAGAGACGCTAAAGCAAACCCGTCAGGTGGCCAAACGGGAGTTACATTATTTGGCGTAGATGCCAAAAATCTCCCCAATTCACCAGTGCTGTAGTACACAGCAGCGATAACGGCAACTGCGATCGGGTGCAGCAACCCTTTTGGCAGGGATCGAAAAATCATTTAAAATTTTTGAAGTTGCTCTTACTATTTAACAAGATTTGGAAGAAATAGACAACTTTTGGACAAAGTTGCCTTGGAGTATCATTCCAAGGTAAAAACAATCAAAAAAATAGGGGAAATTATGATTTAAAAAATAGTCATTGTTTCTGCGGATGTCTAGAATTGACCATTGCTGACTTCCGATCGCAAAATTTGGTCACAAGCAGATAAACGTCGTCAACTATGTCAAGATTAATCTCAAGCTTAAATCAGCGATCGCCAAACATCCTCAATCTCCGCCAAGTGTCAAAATCCGACGCAACAAGTTCCAATGACTAATCCTATCTACCCCGGCATTATTCTCAGCAATCACTATCGCATAGTCCGCGAATTGGGCCACGGTGGCTTCGGGCGCACCTACCTCGCTGAAGATGCTCACCGATTCAACGAACCCTGCGTTTTAAAAGAATTTGCCCCCCAAGTACAAGGGAGTTACGCTTTACAGAAATCGGAGGAACTCTTCGAGAGAGAAGCAGGAGTCCTTTACAAGCTGAAACACAACCAAATTCCGAACTTTCGCGAACTATTTCGGGTTAATATTAGCGATCGAGGTTATCTATTTCTCGTCCAAGATTATATACCAGGACAAACATACCGCTTTTTGTTGGATGCCCGCAAACGTAACGGTTCGCGGTTCATTGAAGCGGAAATCAATCAATTGCTGATCCAGCTTTTGCCGGTGCTGGAATATACTCACTCTTTGGGGGTGATTCACCGCGATATCTCTCCAGATAACCTGATTCTGCGATCGTCTGACGGGATGCCGGTACTAATCGACTTCGGTGGGGTAAAAGAAGTTGCAGCCACCGCAGAGTCTCTTTTTGCTGAGACTAATGGCATTTCCGGCCCCGCGACTCGGATTGGTAAACTCGGCTACGCCCCCGCCGAACAGATGCAGATGGGGATCGTGTGTCCCCACAGCGATTTGTACGCTTTGGCGGCAACGGTTTTGGTATTGTTGACGGGGAAGGAACCGCATCAGTTGCTCGACAGCTATACCTTGAATTGGAATTGGCGATCGCAATGTTCAGTCTCTCCAAATTTGGCTCTGGTGTTAGATAAAATGCTCGCTCACGGGCCGGGCGATCGCTTTTCCTCGGCGCGAGAAGTAATGCTGGCGCTCTCTGGCAATCAGCCTTCTATGCCTCTCTCACAGGGGACACCAGCATCAACATTTCCAGCTACACAAACCCCGCCGGAGTTGCAGCCGATACCTGTACCACCGCCAAAATTACCGGGTATTCCGGTTTCTATGAGTAACATTCGCAGTCAAGAAAAGTTGCCTGCTTGGAAGATGGTTTTGTTGGTGACGGCGGTGTTGTCAAGTATGGGAGGAGTTGGCTGGTTTGCTGGTAATTATTTGTTGAATTTTCAATCTCCTAAAGTGCAGAAAATTCCGGTAGCTACCGGCCCGAAACAGCAACAAGAAGATGCTTTGCGCGATCGCTTTCAAAAGCTAGAAATTAATGATCGATTTTATAATGGTTACGTTAGTCTTGTGGACGAGACTTTCTATAAAAAATACCCAGAGTTGGGAGGGCGGTTGTTAAAAGAAGGTGATGGCGATCGCAATTGGCGCGAAAAGTGGCAAAAAATCGGTGATGAATTACTTGACAAATTGCAAACTATTAGCAGTAATTCTAGAAAGCGGCTGGGAAGTTATGAGATCAATGATATCTCGCGCCGGAAAGCTGAGGTTAACAGAATTAATTTGAGCAGTCGGGCGCTGAATGATTTGGCTGATGCTCGGTTTTTTCATTTGTTTCCAGAAGAGCGGCGCGATCAGGATATCATTAATTTGGCGATCGGGCAAATTTGGCAAGCAATTAGTAGCGACGCCCTCGAAGCCTTGCAAGCCGGAGCAACTATCGAAAGCATAGAATTTGAAAACCGAGCTTCTAGCAAAACCCTCAAAGGCAATCTCAAACCAGGAGAAGGGAAAGCTTATATAGCCAGACTCGCTCAAAATCAAACTCTGCGCGTGAATTTGCAAGCCCCCCGTAAATCTACTCTGTTATCAATTTATACTCCGGGGCGGACAAAGGGAGCACGGGCTTTGCTAGAAGATGCAGAGGGCCTTAGTTGGTCAGGATTGCTGGATGATGCTGGTTATTATGAATTCGTAGTAGTTTCTAAATCCTCAGAGGCTATTTCCTATGAGTTGAATCTGGCGGCGGAATAAGTCCTCTTGACGTTGAAGAAAACCCAGGTAATAATAGGTAATAGTAATCATATAAGTTTTCAGGTTCAGAAAAGAATATGCTGAGATTTGCGATCGTAGCTTTAGTGACCTTAGAGTTAGTATTGCTGACAGCACTAGGTATGAATCCAGCCACTGCGACAGTCAGCAACCCCGAATTTTACGCTTGGAACTTTGCCTCTGTAGGTAGCAGCGAACTTGTTTGTAAAAAAATGGTAGTCGCCCCCCAAGACATAGTTCTTCCGTCATCGCCAATGCAGGCGGTTAATATCAGTTCTGCTATAGTGGATAAAAAGTTTTGTGCGAATTCCACTAAGCCTTTAAAATAAGACGGTTAATCAGTTTTTGCCGCTAGCAATTGATTGATGTTGGCGGCAATTTTTATGTAAATTCAGTAGCCTGAAGAATTAAAATTCAAAACTCCACTTGAGAAATGGGTGCCCAGAAACCGGGTTTTTTCCAAAATACTCGCCGCACATCATAGAATCTGCGAAAAACCCGGTTTCTTTGGTTAGTGTGAAGCAACAAGAGCTTGTTGGACGGGTTCAGAGAGTTCAATTGGCATAAAATAACGACTTGGGTATAAGTAATCTTCTCCCGATTCATCAATGACCCGAATCATTTGATGGGCGTTGGCTTGAGTGTTGGGCAAAACCTGATAAATTTTGCGGACTTCTAAGGAAGCTGAATAATCTTCATACAAACTAATACGGAATGCGGGAAACTCAGCGTCTTTAGACCTGAGAGGGAAGCGACTCGGGGGACTTCAGTCCCCGTGTTCTTGAAAATGTGGTATAATTGGAATCGTGAGTAAGAACAAAAACATCTACGTGTTGAAGCATCCTAGTATCGGAGAAATCCCTGCAACTTAGTACACCTATTGAGAGGCAACACAAAAAGAGCTAATAATGGCAGGATGTTGAGCGTACCGCGTCTTGGCTTAGTGATGGATTCTGAAAGCATTAGAAATAACAAAAGTAGCTAGTAACTGTCGCTTGACGATTAGTGACTAGGTAGGCGGTATTTGACGGCCGCAGCGAGATTAGATTTAGGTAACACCCTTAGTCTAATTCTGTCAGTAGAATCTCAGCGTCTTTAGACCTGAGAGTGTCAAAGGGTTTGAACTACAGAAGTAGTGGAATTGCGATCGCCCTTGAGTTTTCTAGGCCAGGGGGCGATCGCATTTCCGTTTGTACATCCTGAGTCTAGTTCAACGGATGCCAATTGTCAAGCGTTACGACTATATAAATTGTCGTTACGGCAATTTAAAAGATTGTCAAGGTTGCAGAATGGTAACATCTGCTTGCAAAGTTATGACTAGCAGTTGAGCATCAGCAGTGATCCGTTGGAAATTGGCAGTTGTGATGGCCGATCGCAACATCAGCAATAAAGAATTGGCTGTTTTAATTGGGATGCACCCCACTTCTGTGTCTAAAATCAAAACCCGTCGCCGACTCACCCGAATCGACGAAGCCACTCTCAGCGCTTTGTGCAGAGCACTGAATTGTCAGCCGGGGGATTTAATGGTTTATGAAGAGGACGATCCCGATCGCGAAAAATGAGATAGTGAATAAGCTACCGATTGCTTGCTCTTCGCTAGATGGATGTCTAATTCGTGCTTTAGGGCGATCGGTCAAATTCACCAACCTGTTTTTGACTAACAGATGTAATTGCCAAAACTAAAACACTTAACGTAATCCCCAAAACCGCATAACTCGGTAGTGAAAAAACAGTGACTTTCAACCAATAAGGCAATCCCCCACCCTTCCAGTTCCACCGCTTTCCCAGAAACACCAACAACCCACCATGAATTACCGCAGTTTGCACCAAAAGACAGCCAACTCCCAATAACCAAACAGACATTCGTTTGGTAGAAAACACACAAGATTTAATCTGAAAACACAAATCGTTCAGCAAAAAAACTACCGCCGGTGCTAACATCACTGAACTCGTTGGCTGAGAATAACTAATCGCAATACTCAAACAGGAAACTAACACCATTTCCGGTAAATCAATACTTTTTGACCAACCAGTGCGGGATTGTTTTCGGTAAAAATACCAACTCACTAAACCAACTAACACCAGAATAATTAAATCCGAAAATAGCTTCGCCACAAATGGACTATCGGGAAAAAATCTCGGCCCCACAACTCTTAAATCGATGCGACTCATCGAAATATAAGGATTGTTCGACGGATCGTTCAGCCACAGGGGAAATCCACGAATCGCATCCTGTAGAAATCCTGTTAAGGAATTACCCGATATTGTCAAACCGATCAGTGCTAGAGAAATTGCCGTAATTATTGATATACAAACTAGATAAAACCGTTTCTTTATGAAAAAATAAGGGATAAACAATACAACTAAGGTTGGTTTGAAAAGCGCAATTCCCAATAAAATTCCTGCGGGTAAATCATGATTATTTTGAGCTAAGATAAACATCCACAATAGCAGCACAGCACTAAAAGTCGCCACATTTCCAACTTGCAGATCGAAAACGAAACCGTAGATAAATGCCACTGATATACTGCAAATAGTTCTAAAAGCTCGTGACTGCGACTCCAACAGAATATTCGTTCCCCATAGAACAAAGCCTGTGGCAATAAGATGCAGCACAGTCCAGATTGTGAATGCAATCTTCATGGGAAAATAACCCAGAAACCAGATGAGAGGAATGATATTAGGTGGATAAACAAAAGATGGAATGAACCCGCACACCTTGGTGATGTTACAGAAACCTTTGTTAAATACCTCGACATTAAACGGACTCAAATGCTCGTGGGCTAATTTACTCGCTACATAAAACCACTTAAAGTCCCAGTAAGGCGGATCGGGCCGATGAGTCAAATCATAAACCAGCCAACCTGTATAACACAGGACTCTGGTGATAATTAATACAAGAACTGCTTGGCAAATAAAGTTAACGATAGGTTGAGAAAAAAAACGAGTCAACTTTTGAATTGCAGGATGTTTTAAAAACAAAGAGTTTTGCCATGCTATTTTGTCGCGATCTAATCGCCAATTACGATTGAGAAAAAATGCGATAGCAATGATAATAAGCAGATTCCAAAATCCAAAACTAATCATAGAAAATAGTCTCAACTAAAAAAATCGCATTCAAGAGGGCGGGTTTATTTAATCTGTTTTAAACCCGAAATATTGTTGGTTAACCCGCCCCTACAGCTAATTTAAAATGGTGCAACATATCAGTTATAACTTACAATATAGACTTCTATTTTCTACCTTTACCTAACTCTCTGTGTTCTCTGCGCCCTCTGCGGTTAATAAAAACAAATCTCAGTGTCACACCCAAGCATTTACGTTACCCTAGTAGATTAAAGCTCTACCCAACAAAATTCATGCTTGCCCGCATCCAACAACTAGCCGCCACCCTCGCCCCCCGCTTAATCGAAATTCGCCGCCACATCCACTCACACCCCGAACTCAGCGGCCAAGAATATCAAACCGCCGCCTATGTAGCCGGAGTTTTGGCATCTAATGGAGTTCATGCGATCGAAGGAATCGGCAAAACCGGCGTCATCGGCGAACTCAAAGGTAACAGCAACGAGTCGCGCTGGCTAGCAATTCGCACCGATATGGACGCTTTACCGATTCAAGAACGCACCAACTTAGAATTTGCCTCGAAAAACCCAGGAGTGATGCACGCTTGTGGCCACGACATCCACACCACGGTCGGTTTGGGCGCGGCGATGGTATTGTCTCAGTTGGAAGAAAAACTATCTGGTCATGTCCGCTTCTTGTTTCAGCCGGCGGAGGAGATAGCCCAAGGTGCGCGCTGGATGATTGCTGATGGTGCGATGAAAGATGTTGAGGCTATCCTCGGAGTGCACGTTTTTCCGACGATTCCGGGCGGTGCGATCGGCATTCGCCACGGGGCACTGACTGCTGCGGCAGATGACCTAGAATTGATTGTGATGGGCGAATCTGGCCACGGTGCGCGTCCTCACGAGGCGATCGATGCAATTTGGATAGCTTCCCAGATTATTACTACTTTGCAGCAGGCGATTAGTAGAACGCAAAATCCGTTGAGGCCTGTGGTTTTGACGATCGGGCAAATTAGCGGCGGACGAGCACCAAATGTGATTGCCGATCGCGTAAAATTATTGGGCACGGTGCGATCGCTCCATCCAGAAACCCACGAAAAACTACCAGCTTGGATCGAACAAATTGTCGCCGGTGTCTGTGAAACTTACGGCGCAAAATATGAACTCAACTACAAACGAGGTGTACCGGGAGTCCAAAACGATCCAAAACTTACCCAATTACTCGAAGCGGCGGCTTTGGAAGCTTTAGGTCGATCGCACGTCCAAATTTTACCAGAACCATCCCTCGGCGCAGAAGATTTTTCGATGTATCTAGAACACGCACCGGGAACCATGTTTCGTCTGGGAGTTGGATTGAAAGATCAACCTAATTATCCCCTCCATCATCCGCAGTTTGAAGTGGATGAAGCTGCGATAATTACTGGGGTTGTCACCTTGGCCTATGCCGCCTGCCAATATTGGAAATAGCATTAAGTAATTGAGATTGCCGAACCTAAATAATGTGGTAAATATTCTCGCTAATCTATTGAAAATTAGCCTGTTTATCTAATTTTTTTCAACTTGATCCTGCAATAATATTGACACTCATCGCCAGAATGGCCGTGTTAAAAAAGAAAGACAGCACACTATGCAACAAAACTAAAGACCTCATAGACCGAGAAGTCGTCTGCACATCTGCAACTTGGCAAGTCATCCCAACCCCAAACGAAAAATAGAGAAAATCCGTGTAGTCAGGTGCCTCGTCGCCCGGAAAATCCAAACCCTTCACCGGCTCAGATTTGCTATGCGACTTTCTGGGGTTTTGGTAGTAGCCGTGGGCATAGTGCATGGTAAAGACAGTGTGCACCAGCAGCCAAGACCCAAAAATTGTCAGGGCAGCCAGCCCCATATGCAGAACTAGCAAATTGGAGTCCAAGCCTTTGGTATCGTGCAGCAGGAAGACTAGGGCTAGTACGCTAGCACAAGCTGCTGCCAATATCAAACTGAGAATCACCACGCGGCCGGCGTCGAGTTGTTGTGCGTGGTGACGCATCATTTCTGGAGTGGCTTGGAGCATTAGCACCAAGGTCAAACTCAGGAAGCTGACCAGCCCAGCGTCCCAAATGCACAGAGCACGAGTCAGCCTGAGATAGTGAGGTGGCAGTAGAAATGCAACTACAATAGCCAACAGAACAGACACTAATAGGCGATGCCGGACTGTCCACAGCCAGTGCATCTTAGATATGGACTGGTTTTTCACAAGAACTTATACGAAGTTAGGCAGAGTGTAGGTTTAGGTTAAGGAATCCCAACTACTGCTATTTTGGCAGTTCCTACCCTATTTCTCATAACAATTGATACGGGATGCGGGAAACTCAGAGTCTTTAGACCTGAGAGGGAAGCGACTCGTGCGGTTTTAACCGCCGTGGTATTTATGCTATAATTAGATTGTGAGTAAGAACAAAAACATCTACGTGTTGAAACATCCTAGTATCGGAGAAATCCCGGCTCCTATGAAACAACGGTTAGGTTCAAGTCCTAACGTCAGTATGACAGGAAAGAGCAGATAATGGCAGGTTGTCGAGCGTACCGCATTTTGGCAAGAAAGTGATGGATTCTGAAAGCATTAAAACAAAAGTAGCTAGTAACTATCGCTTGACGATTAGTGACTAAGTAGACGGCGTTTGACGGCCGTAGCGAGAGTCTTACTCTGTCAGCAGAATCTCAGTGGCTTTAGCCCTGAGAGTGTCAAGCCTTTGGATAGATCGATCGCGCTTAACATTCCAGATACAGTAGGAAAAAATCCAAATATGCGGTTTGACACTATGGCATCCTCTCAACCCCTCAAAGGCATTGAGTTAATCGACTGCGCCAAAGCCAACGCCCCACAAGGAATTGCCACCGCCGCCCAACTTTGTGGCTACGGTAGTGACCTGAATAAATTTGATCGCGAACTCAAGCTGGCTTGCCAAAACATCGGCGTCGAAGTCAAGGAATTGAGCGACTTGATTACGGATCAGCAGATGATTCAATCAGAAATGGGCATAGAAGTCGCTCCAGATAGTCCCTCAGAACTCTAGAACAAATCTTCCGAATCCTCCTACTTTCAGATTTAACGCTCTTCCAAATTGTGAGTCTGCTGGCTGTTGAGGCTAGAATGTCTTGCATAGGAGATTCCGACTCTTGCCATGAGTCGCCTTGCTTCCCTGGTTAGGAGTGCTTTCTGGAGGATGCTGAGATTGTTAGGAGGACTGTTGTGTCAGACCAGCAAGACCGAATTTTACGTTTGTTTATGGAGGAGGCTAAGGAGCACCTCGATACCTTGGAAAATGGTTTGGTGGATTTAAAGTCCACCATGAAAGACCCCGAAAGTCTTCAAGAGATGTTTCGAGCAGCCCATTCCGTCAAAGGAGGGGCGGCGATGCTTGGCTTGGATAGCATTAAAACTACGGCTCACAGATTGGAAGATTGTTTTAAGATTCTTAAGGATGGGCCAGTTAAGCAGGTTGACCAAACAGCAGAATCTTTGTTTCTCAAAGGAGTTGACACGCTTAAGGATTTGGTGAACCGGATGTCGGGGCCTTTTGGCTTGAGGAATGAAGAGGGAGAGAAACTGGTTCAGAAAATTATGCCGGCGTTTGCTCAACTGGAAACTCACCTCAATAATTTGGTTTTGGGTAAAGTTCCTGGTGTTGCTGCTAAGTCGGGTTCATCTGGGGCTGCTCAAACAGTCACGACGACAAATTTTGCAGCTTCGGTGATGGTGTTACTGAAAGAAATGTTGCAGGTGTTTAAGGGGAAGGAGTCGGCTGCTACTCGCCAACAGTTGTCTGATTTGTGCGTTCGCCTCTATAAATTGGGTACTGGTATCGAGACTTGGCAAAGTTTAATCAAAACTGCTAGGGTGGCGATCGCGAATCCGAAAAATTCTTATAAAGTGTTAGCTCCACTAATTATCAAAGAACTCAAGGATGCTGGGGATTTGGTGCAAGGGGGGAAAGTCAAGGCGATCGCTCCTAGTAAGAATTTACTGCTTTTGGCTTCTGCAGCACAAGCGGCGACAAGTGTTTCAGCAACAGCCCCAGCAACAGCCCCAGCAGCATCGAAGCCAGTAGCACTTCCCTCGGAACCGAAGGCATTAGTTAAGCTTTTGCTGAAAACTTTTAACAAAAAGCAACTCTCCGAAATAGCTAAGTTACTGATTCACGCTATCAAATCTTCTCCCTAGGGCAAGGGCGGTTTGATTTTCATGAAAAAACATCGTTTTGTAGGGGTAGTGCCCCCGTGCCTACCCTCCGTGTCTACAATTTTGTAGGTGTTTCAGAGATTGGGGCGGGCACGGGGGCACCGCCCCTACAGAGAATGAAACAGCCCTGCCCATCTCCCCATCTCTCTCTCTCACTCTCCCCCATCTCCCCTATACCTTTGGGCAACCGTGGGTTAGAATTAGTGAAAGGGTGGGCGTGCAAAGTTGTACGAGAGTTAAAAATCGAGCAGGCTTTTAGAAGGCGGTAGCTGTGAAACCAATTCGTTCATTAGAAGATGCTTTAAATCGCTGTCAGGCGATGGGAATGCGCTTGAGCCGCCAGCGTCGATTTATTCTCGAACTCTTGTGGCAGGCGCAAGAACACCTCTCAGCGCGGGAAATTTACGATCGCCTGAATCGACAAGAATATTCGATCGGTCACACTTCTGTATACCAAAACCTGGAAGCTCTTTCGAGAGAGGGGATTATTGAGTGCTTAGAGCGATCGGAAGGACGCTTGTACGGCAATGTCAGCGATTCTCACTCTCACGTCAACTGTCTGGATACGGCTCAGATTCTTGATGTTCATGTGGAATTGCCCAAAGACTTGATCGCACAAATTGAACAACAAACGGGAGTTCGGATCGTAGATTATCGCATCGATTTCTACGGCTATCGATCGCCCGAATCAACCACAGAATGCTCGATCGCCAACGAATAATTAATACAAAAAATTGCGTGTTCACTTACTGTATAATTTACCAGAAAATTGGGTCTAAAGCCCCGTGCTTTGAGCATCGGCTTCTGCTGCTATAATTGTAGTGGTTGGAAATCCCCTGGTGGTGGCTTGTTCA
>JAYSVM010000042.1:0-24066 GCA_043718495.1 Oscillatoriales bacterium
AGTGCCGTGTCCCTACTACGATCAATTGTAGGGACACGGCACTGCCGTCTCCTCCTTTTGTATCATTCCGATGAAGAGCGGAATTGATATTAAAGAGACGTACCCACAAAATTAAAAATGCTAAAATGACTTCAAAGTCAATACATCGGAAAAAAGTCCTATGCCTTCACCCTTTCCTGGAATGGACCCCTACTTAGAACACCCCGATTTCTGGCAGGAAACTCACAATCGATTGATTATCGCGATCGCTGATACCATCATGCCTCAAATTCGCCCTAAATATGAAATTGCGATTAAACAAAACATTTATAAAAACGATACTAATGACTATAATAGTAACTCGATTCTAGTAAGTATCCCCAATGTGGCTATCGACAGTGGCACCTTGCTCAAAACACTCTGCTTTCATACTGAGTTGGTAGAAGCATTCGCGATCGCACTAGACGGAAAAACAATGGTTTCGGCTTCCAGGGATCATACCCTAAAAGTCTGGGACATGAACAGCGGCAAGGAACTCAGAACTCTCACAGGTCATACTGAGTGGGTATTGGCAGTCGCCATCGCACCCAACGGAAAAACAGCAGTTTCGGCTTCCAAGGATTACACCCTAAAAGTCTGGGACATCGACAGTCGCACCGAACTCAGAACTTTCACCGATCATACTAAGTCGGTAAGTGCAGTGGCGATCGCACCAGACGGAAAAACAGCAATTTCCGCTTCAGAGGATTACACCCTAAAAGTCTGGGACATGGATAGTCGCAGCGAGCTCACAACTCTCACGGGTCATACTAGCAGGGTAGAAGCAGTGGCGATCGCAGCAAATAGCGTCATAGCGGTTTCCGGTTCAAGGGATAACATCCTAAAAGTCTGGGATTTGAGCATCCACGAAGAAATCACAACTTTTAGTCATACTAGCTCGGTAAATGCAGTCGCGATCGCACCAGACGGAAAAACCGCGATTTCCGCTTCAATGGATAAAACCCTAAAAGTCTTGGATTTACTCACTGGCACATTCCTCAGAAGCCTCACAGGTCATACTGAGGGGGTAGAAGCAGTGGCGATCGCACCAGATGGCCTCACAGCGATTTCTGCTTCAAGGGATAATAGCCTAAAAGTTTGGGATTTGCTCAGTGGCACCGAACTCACAACTCTCATCGGTCATACTGGCTATGTAACAGCAGTGGTGATCGCACCAAATAGCCTCACAGCGATTTCGGCTTCATACGATCGCACCCTAAAAGTCTGGGACATAGACAGTGGGATTTTTCCCAGAACTCTCACCGGTCATACTGACTATGTAACAGCAGTTGCGATCGCACCAAATAGCCTCATAGCAGTTTCCGCTTCATCCGATAACACCCTAAAAGTCTGGGATTTGGTTAGCTACAAAGAGGTTGCTAGTTTCAGTGGAGAGTATGGATTTAATTGCTGTGCAATTGCGCTTGATGGGGTGACAGTTGTAGCGGGGGATGAGTCTGGACGGGTGCATTTCCTGCGATTGGAAGGAATGCAAAAGGGAGACGGTAGTAGGGAGATGGTAATACCTGCAATGGTGTCTTCCTACAAGCTAAATAATGTGGTTACTTTGTTTCACGATGGTCTTTTGCTGGCTAGACAAGGGCAGTATGAAGCAGTCATAACAAAATTAACTGAAGTTGCAGAATTGAGGCCGGATATTGTGGTTGTTTGGTTTGAACTCGGTAAGGCTTTGCACAATTTACAGCGTTATCAAGAAGCTATCACCAGTTTCGACAAAGCGATAGAAATAGAGGAGAAAAACCGAGATTTTTGGTTTTACCGAGGCTTGGCGTTGATGAAGTGCGGCAGTGAAATTGCTGCCGGTGTGAGCTGGGTTATAGCTATGAGTATCGAGCCTCATGACTATGGTTTTTGGTTAAAACAAGGCAAAGCGCTATTCAGGTCAGAATCCTATGAAGAAGCTATTTGCTGTTATGATTTAGCGATAAAAATTGAACCAAATAAAGCTGCTTTTTGGGATTGTCGCGGCTTTGCGCTGCGAAGGGCTGGGCGTGCTGAAGAGGCAATATCCAGCTATGACAGAGGTTTGGAATTGGAACCAAATGATTTTAATCTTTTATATCGTAGAGCTTATGCTTTGATGACATTATGTCGCTATGAGGAAGCGATAGATTATTTGGATAAAGCTTTAGAAATAAACCCAAATTATCACGATCCTTATTATGATAAAGCTTGCTGTTACGCCTTGCAAAGTAATGTTGAGTTATCTGTGGAAAATTTGCAGCGTGCGATTGAATTGGAACCGGAAAGATATCGAGAGTTAGCGAAAACTGATGCGGATTTTGATGGGATTCGGGGTGATGTGCGGTTTCAGGAGTTGTTGTTGGGATGAGGGCGTGTCAGGGCTTAGGGACTCCGACAAAGAAACCGGGTTTTTATTGAGTTTCTCGGCTGCGATGCAGTATCTTCGGAAAAAACCCGGTTTCTGGGGCCCCGCGATCGCATTTTTTTGTGGATAGGCGATCGGGCTATAATATAGAAAACTTGACAACAAAGTTCAACTAAACCAGCAATCTCCTAAAACCTTCTTGTTCAAAATGATGATCCGTTGTTAATGCTTCCCTGATGCCACGTTGCTGCATTAATACAAAGCTTACAGCATCACATAAAGAATAAGTCTTGTCCGAACGTTTTATTAATAAATTAACAGCTTCTCGATGCAAAGATTCATCCACCCACACTACCTCAATGTCTGGGTTACCCAGCAGATCCGATACAAATGTAAGAGTAGATTGACGCGGAAATCGTCGAACCAAAGCTAAAGCAACAAACTCTGCCAGAATGTAATTGTGAGTTAAACAATAACTTGCACTATCCAAAAATTTAACTGCTTGTATGTGCTGTAGTTCACTCTTGTGGACATAGCAGAGTAAACCTGATGTATCTAGTAACAACACCTAGTTAAAATCTCCATCATAAGCCCGAACTAAGTCAGCATCAATGCTGACATTATCTGCACCTGTTGGGTAGCCTAAATCAATCGATCCAGCATGGCGACGAAACCGCTGACGCGCCACCTCTTTTTCTGCATCAGTTTTTAGTTCAATTAATAAGATGCTTTGTTGTTCAAGTGCAACAGCAATCCACTCTGCCAGAGATATACCAACACTTTCAGCCTGTTGCTTTAAAGCTACATACAATTCATCTCGAAGTTCTAGTGTTACGACTTGGTTCACTGCGATCGTCCTGTAACTAGGTCTAATGCTAAAATAACATACTCTGATTGAATATTTAGACTGTAAATTATTAAACCCGCGCAGCATCCGGGTAAAGTCTCGTGTAGACGCGGTTTCAACCGCCGGGGTTCATGGGTTTCAACCGCCGGGTTTCTTCGTTCCTCTCTTCGGACAGATTAGTTTCTAATCATCCTCATCCAATCCCAGCGACACAACATACTGACTGTAAACCACACTATCCGGTGCCCACAGCGGCCGCCAATAAACACTTTGAATCACCGCTTTTTCCCCATCACCATCAGCCGGCCACTGAAAACTAACGATCGCAATATTGCTGTATCCCACAATCTCAGCACCCTCTTGCAGCCAGCGATTGCGCCACAACAGCGACACAATTTGCCACAACTTCTGCACCAACGACAACTTAGCAGCTTGACTTGACAAACCCTCAATTATATGCGGCAAAAATACGCGAGCTCTTTGTCGTTTCATCCAATCAATCCGATAGCCCCAATCCGGCAAAGATTGTTTCTTTCTCACAGCAGCCGCGATCGCCTTTTTTCGACCAAACCTCGAAATTTTCACCAACTCCAGCGGCTCATTCCACCCCAAACGTTCGTGTCTGCGTTCAGGAAGCAACGACTTAATCTTAGTATGAATCAAATGAGTTTTCCACTCCTCATTAATCAAAGCACTAGCAGTCAACTGCGCCAATATAGAATACTGAAAGTTCGACTTATAGCCCGCCGCATTCAAACCCAAAACTCCCTCTTTCCCCTCCCCTGTGGAACAGGCATCTTGCCTGTTAATCTCAGTAGGAGAATCCCCAAAATGACAATCCGACCAATAACTCAGCCGCACAGCAGCAGCATAATGAATATCCCCACTCAACACAATTACTCTCGTGCGCTGCTTGAAAAACTCCGATAACAGCTTCACAAAAGCCAACTCGTGAAAATTCCAAGCATCCCCCGCATCACTATTAAATACTTTCCCCTGTTCCACATCCAACTTTTGAACAGCATCAATAATCCACAAACCCACCAAATTAGTCGGTACAACCACCAGCGTCGCCTCAATCGCAAACTCCCCAGTTGCATTCAACGATTCAGTCTCTCCCAAAGGTTGCTGAATTTGCTCTTCAAAACCTTTGTGAGTCAAAAGCATCGGTGGATCGATCGCATTTTCCGTTGGATAGCCCCGCCAAGTCCGCGTATCCAGCACAATCACCTCATGCTTAAAACTTCTAATCGTAAAATGCCAATCCAAAACCTCCTCATCCCGATCCAAAATCAACACATCTTCATCTAATTTAAACTTCGGCAAACCAGTCTCAAGATCGATTCCCGGAATTCCCAAATACTTAGCAACATTTTCCCAAACTAAATTATCAGTCCCTGCCGATTGCGACCAACTTGCAGCAGATTTTAATAACTTATTTCCCACTTTTCCAGCATTAAACTGTGCGGGCGTATTTCCCCAAGCCTGAAACACAGCATAAGCCAGCAAAGCATTCTGCACCACCCGCCGCCCCAGTGGCTTACCCAGCACCCGGTAACACCATTCTCGATTCAAATACCAATCATCGCTAACATCGTGGTCGTCGCAAATGGTATAAGTAGGAATATTCGCGATCGCCCTTCTGACTCTCCACAGATTGCGAGAAAAACTTTGCAGTTCAAAAGCCTCTCGATCCCAGACTTTGGCCCGCTTGGCATTTTCACAAACATCCTTACCCTGTGGAAAACGATCGCACCAAAGCACAGGGGACCAAACTAACAAATACATCGCATAATATTCGCCCAGCCCAAACAAGTGACTTTTCGCATTGTCGGGTTTATTCACCAACATCGCCGTAAAGCCGCCAAAATCCCTAGCAATATCGCTGCGAGTTCCCGGTTTCAAATCTACTGGTTGTTTGTATTTATACTTAGCCTCAGCCTGTTGCTGAAATTGGGACTCAGTAGAAACTTCTACTTGATCGCGAATCTTATTTCCTTTTTCTGCATTTTTAGGTATACTGATACACAAATTATCTTGAATTTGGGCATCAATCAGGGGCAAATTCTCTTTCCAGCCCAATAGTGCATCGCCAGCATCTGTCAAAGCCCACAACATTGGATCGGCAACGTCGTCGCCGTAAATTTGGTCACCCGTTAGAAATAATTGGTGGGGCCTCGAATTTGCCATACCTGCAAATTGTTTGATCGAACTATCCAAGATTGGAAGCGCATCTCGTCCCCCTCCGTGGGGCTTGCGACAAGAACCGTGAACAATCCGCAAATAGTTTAAATCGTCCGGTGGTAGCGCAAAAGTGGGCAACTGGTGAGCAAAATAACTAATTGTCTGTGCCCCCAAAGGCGACAAATCCGCGGTAGCCGGCCACAAGCTGGAAATGAGATTGTCTCTCTCATTTTTGAGTCCTGAAACTCCCGATTCGGCAAACTCGATATCGTAAGCATATATTTGCCCGGATGTCAAGCAATTGTTGTCGATCGGCTTTGCAGTCACAGCCACTACGTGCAGGTATTTGCCTAGTTGTACAGTAGAACTCTCACCTTGGAGTAACGGTCGATCGACTATTTCGCCAGTTCCGCCCTCCGTCGAATAAACCTTGAGTTCGACTTGGCGGGGTGCTTTCAGAGCCAGCCAGACTGTCACAGCCCGACTTTCAGTCCGGCGTAAAATCGGGCCAGCGAGGATGAGTGGCAAATGATGAATTCGATGACTTAAGGGTGTCCACGACATAAAAACTAAAAATAAACACTTCGGCTTCGTTCAGTGACCGCTCTTTGGTGGAGGTGTTTTGCTAGAAATGAGATTGGAAACGATCAAAAATCTTTCACCTACCTACATCAATAATGCTAATCCTGTCCAAAAAAGTCCTCTGAATTGTAACAATTCATTAATAAAAATTAATAATCAACTATGCTAAGCGAAGAAAAATTCCAGCATTTTCAAAATTTTGACCCGCAGCCATCACCAATTAAACCATCTGGGACAGCCAAAGAGCCGACAACTCCTCCCCTGTATACGTCACCTCTAGATCGCGCGATCGATCCCAATCCCCTCATCGTTCCCCCAGAAACTCCGATCGCCTGGGTATTAGGTCTGATGAACCCGATGCGAGTATCCTGTCACATTTCGGGCGATCGACCAAACCCAGTTGTCACAGCAGTTCAACGTAGTTGCGTCTTAGTAGTCCAAGAATCACGGCTCATCGGTATTTTCACTGAGCGGGATATCATCAAGTTAACCACAGCCGAA
Source organism: Oscillatoriales bacterium (assembly GCA_043718495.1). GTDB lineage: Bacteria > Cyanobacteriota > Cyanobacteriia > Cyanobacteriales > Microcoleaceae > Microcoleus. Next base: position 6,483 of record JAYSVM010000042.1, read on the forward strand.
GCTTGCTCGATCGGTCTGACGATTGGTGACGTGATGACTCCATCACCGATTACTCTCAAACAATCCGAGACTCCAGATATTTTCACGGCAATATTCATATTGCGTCAACACCAGATCCGGCATTTACCGATAGTAGATGCCGAAGATCGACTTTTGGGACTCATCACCCGCGAAGCAATTTACGAAGTTCTCCAACCAGTTAATTTACAGAGCAATTTGCGAACTGTCGCAGATGTCATGACTAAAAAAGTCATTTACGCCCCAAAAACTTCCACAGCCCTCGATTTAGCCAAGCTGATGGTCAAGCATCAAGTCAATTACATCGTCATCGTCGAAGCCAAAATTCCATATCCACAGCGCGCGATCGCAACAACAGAAAATAGCCCCTTTCTCACCAGCAATTCTCCGGTGTTAATTCCTGTGGGCATAGTCACCGAGCGCGACATTGTGCAGTTTCACGCCCTCGAATTAAATTTATCCCAAATCCGCGTGGATGATGCCATGAGTGCCCCCGTTTTTTGTGTATCTCCCGTCGATTCCCTCGGTTGGGCATACCAGGAAATGCAGCGATACTGTGTGCGCCGGTTGGTAGTAACTGGTACTCATGGAGAACTCTTGGGCGTTTTGTCTCAGGAGAATTTGCCGCCAATTTTTAATCAATCTGAAATGTACGGGACGATCGAGCTTTTGCAACAAGCAGTGGACGATAGAGCCTCCCAATTACAAATTGCCAACTCCCAATTGCAACAAGAAATTTTAGAGCGGCAGCGGGCAGAAGCAGCCCTAAGACAAGCTCACGACGACTTAAAAAGACAAGTTGAAGAACGTACTGCTCAACTTTTAGAATCCAATGAATTATTAAGACGAGATATCATTAAACGCCAGCGAGTCGAAGAAGTGCTGCGACGAAAACAAACTTGCTTGAAAAATCAAGCGGAGCAATTAGAACAAACTTTGCGGAAGTTACAACTAACTCAAAGTCAACTTGTGCAAACCGAAAAAATGTCTTCCTTGGGACAAATGATTTCTGGCATCGCCCATGAAATCAATAATCCAGTTAATTTTATTTATGGCAATCTTTCCCACACCACTAATTACATCAAAGAATTAATTCAATTGTTGGGACTTTACAAACACCATTATCCAGAACCAGTTTCGGAAATTCGGGAGTTGGCGGCAGATATTGAAGTCGAATTTTTAGTAGAAGACTTATCTAAGATGCTATCTTCCATGCAAATAGGAACCGAGCGCATTCGTCAAATAGTTTTGTCGATGCGTAATTTTTCGCGATCGGACCAATCTAGCATCAACCCAGTAGACATTCATGAAGGCATCGACAGCACTTTGCTGATTTTGCAACATCGGCTCAAAGCTCAAGGCGCACATCCAGCTATTCAAATTATGAAAAAATACGGTGATTTGCCCCTCATCGAGTGTTGTGGTGGTCAAATAAATCAAGTGTTTATGAACATTATCGGTAATGCTATTGATGCTTTGGATGAGCAAATCCAGAACGGATCATGGGCAAGGAGAAATGCGAAAAATGCACCAGTGCCAATTGCTAGTTCTCCATTGAGTTTTCCCTCTATTACAATTTGCACTGAAGTTATTGATGGCAATTTTGTGGCGATCCGAATTTCCGATAACGGCGGAGGCATACCCGATCGCATTCGCAGTAAATTATTTGACCCGTTTTTTACTACAAAACCTGTGGGCAAGGGTACTGGTTTGGGACTGTCTATTTCTTACCATTTGATTGTGGAACAACACCGAGGGCGACTGGAGTGCGTTTCTGAGGCAGGAGTTGGTACTGAGTTTGCGATCGAGATTCCGATCGCCAGTTGTCATTAGTTATTGGTTATTAGTTATTGGTTATTCGCCTGGGGTTGCTAATAACTGAGATCTTGCACCTTTCTCAATTAGCTGTAGGGGCGGGTTCACTCCTCGGCCTTTCGGGTTGCAAACAGGTTAAATAAACCCGCCCTCCCCCATCGAAAATCCCTTTATTGACATTGGTGCAAGATCTCAGTAATAACCAACAGTCAACAGTCAACAGCCAACAGTTAACGGCCAACAAATTCTAAAAATTCACAATATTTTACAAAATTCCAGAAAGGCCATTAAAATCACTGGCGATCGCCTTTTGCTCACTTAACAGTGCCTTCAGCAGACTCAATTAGTCGAAATGACTCCGACTTTGCTCCATACATTAGCCCCTCTTTACCCATAGTAATTTCCCGTACAAGTCCCCAACAGTCGGTATCCCAGACTCAAAGCTCACAGCCTAGATTTTGACAGAAGTAAACTTTTGTTTTATTTTTGTACCTTTTTATATAAAAGTAGTATTGTAAAACAAACTTGAAATGTAAAAAAAACCTAAAAATAGACTGGTAATTTGAAAACGCAGCTAAGATTCCTAAAGATGCAAAATAAAGTAATTTACAAGCACTTTCATTTTAGCGCCCGCTTTCTTTTCCCACCAAGTTAGCTAATAATGCTTTCAACGAGCTAACAAAGCCGATTCCCAAATTGACAGTAAAGGCATTGCAGTTGGGTATTGAATTTGGGCATTGCAGTTGGGTATTGAATTTGGGCGATCGCAACATCAAAGCGTGAAACCCCAGCCCCGATCGTTTTCACAGAAACCTATAGGAGAACAAAGAGTGAAACTAGCAGTTTACGGAAAAGGTGGAATTGGCAAATCGACAACAAGCTGCAACATCTCCGTTGCCCTAGCCAAACGCGGCAAAAAAGTTTTACAAATCGGTTGCGATCCAAAGCACGACAGCACATTTACCCTCACGGGCTTCCTGATCCCAACCATCATTGACACCCTTCAAGAAAAGGACTATCACTACGAAGACGTCTGGCCCGAAGATGTCATCTACAAAGGCTACGGCGGCGTTGACTGCGTAGAAGCAGGCGGCCCACCCGCAGGAGCTGGTTGCGGAGGCTACGTCGTTGGCGAAACCGTCAAACTGCTAAAAGAACTCAACGCCTTCGAGGAATACGACATCATTCTGTTCGACGTACTCGGCGACGTAGTGTGCGGTGGTTTTGCCGCCCCATTGAACTACGCCGACTACTGCATGATTGTCACCGACAACGGATTTGATGCCCTATTTGCCGCCAACCGCATCGCCGCCTCAGTCCGCGAAAAAGCCCGCACTCACCCCTTGCGACTCGCTGGCTTAATTGGCAACCGCACCTCCAAGCGCGACTTGATTGACAAGTACATAGAAACAGTACCCATGCCAGTCCTGGAAGTGCTGCCCCTAATCGAAGACATCCGAGTTTCTCGCGTCAAAGGTAAAACTTTGTTTGAAATGGCAGAGTCTGACCCATCCCTCAACTACGTCTGTGATTACTACCTCAACATCGCCGACCAAATCTTGGCAATGCCCGAAGGAGTGGTGCCAAATGACACCCCAGATCGCGAATTATTCTCCTTACTCTCAGATTTTTATCTAAATCCCGTTCAACCTGTGGTCAAGAAAGAGGAAGATGAGCTAAACCTGATGATGGTTTAATACGTCTAGCGATCAGGATGAGGATAAAGAGGTTATGGCTTTTTTTGATACTTTTTCAGTTGCCCTCAAACAGAAGTGGCTAGACTACTACCAAGCAAATCGTGCTTGGCTGCTCCTACACATGACGGCTGACAACACGGTCGCTACACCCGACGGCGGGAAAAGGCCTGTTTCTTACCTCATCCTGGGAATTGCGGCTGCCCTGGAGCCGGAACTCCAGCAATTAATGCTGCCCTTCTCAAAACTCAAACCGGATGCAGACAGCCTAATCGAAGTGTTAGGGCTAAATTTTGACCCTGACTTAGCCCTGGGTATGCCCTCAGATACCATTCAACCTGCTGCCAGTCAATCTCTGACTGTCGCAGCACCCGCAGCCGCCACCGCAGCCGCGGAAACTCTCACTGCTGCCCCCGCAGCGGCTCCAAAGCCAACTGCCTCCGCAGCCACGCCTGAGCCAACTGCCCCTGCGGCCACCAAGTCTAATCAATTAGGCGGTGTAGTCTTAGGAGCAGCCGGATTAGTCGCCGGAGTGGCCGGTGCGACAGCAATAGCGTCAGCACTGAGTTCCTCTGATGATGAGTCCTTGGAGGGGTTTGAGGACGAGGAAGAGGCTGTCTCAGACTTCGACATGGATGAGGACGAAGAAGAGGCTATCTCAGACTTCGACATGGATGAGGAAGATGCTATCTCAGACTTTGACATGGATGAGGACGAGGAAGATGCTATCTCCGACTTTGACATGGATGAGGACGAAGAAGAGGCTATCTCAGACTTCGACATGGATGAGGACGAGGAAGAAGAAGCATCAGCTTTGGGCGAACTCGACCTCGATGATGATGAGGAAGAAGAAGAAGCTTCGGCTTTGGATGTTTTTGACCTAGGCGATGATGAGGAAGAAGAGGAAGAAGCCTTGGCTTTGGGCGAACTCGACCTCGATGATGACGAGGAGGAGGAAGCCTCAAAATTTGGAACTTTGACTTCAGGGGATCTCGAAATAGAGATATCCGATCCATTTGGAGAAGAAGATGAAGATTTTGTAGCCGAAGTGATACCCGACCCATTTGGGGGCCCGACCTCAGATGACCTAGACCTCGATTTGGGTGACTTGGATGAAGACGGTCTTGACGATTTCTCTGTATCGGATGACGACGACCTCGACGGTCTGGGGCTTGACGATTTGGGGGAAGCGACTATCGGAGACCCTGATGAGGATGATTTAGATGCTTTAGGTCTCGGTGATTTGGATTCTGACGATGAGGATGAAGAGATTTCCGGATTTTTGTCTGATTTTAAGTAGGGTTTCTGCGATCGTTTAAGTCTCTCATAAGAATAATACGGGATGCGGGAAACTCAGAGTCTTTAGACCTGAGAGGAAAGCGACACGGGGGACTTTAGTCCCCGTGTTCTTCGTACTATGATACAATTTAGATTGTGAGTAAGAACAAAAACATCTACGTGTTGAAACATCCTAGTATCGGAGAAATCCCTGCAACTTAGTACGCAAGAGTGAGAGGTAACACAAAAAGAGCTAATAATGGCAGGATGTAGAGCGTACCGCGTCTTGGCTTAGTGATGGATTCTGAAAGCATTAGAAACAACAATCATTAGCTAGTAACTATCGCTTGACGGTTGGTGACTAGGTAGACGGCGTTTGACGGTCGCAGCGAGATTAGATTTAGGTAACACCCTTAGTCTAATTCTGTCAGCAGAATCTCAGTGGCGTTGATTCCCTGAGAGTGTCAAATCCTTCAGGGTTCCTGCTGTTGTGAGTTTCGAGTTATTAATTTTTAATCAACTTAAACTCACAACTACCAAAGCGGGCTATTTGTCCCTGGTACATATCTCAATTGCTCAAATTTTGTATTCTCTTGCATAAGTTGAAGTTCAAGACAAAAATAATTTAAAGGGAGCACATTTAGTTCATGACTGCTATTACGACTGAGCCTGAAGCTTTAAATTTTGAATGCGAAACAGGTAATTATCACACTTTTTGTCCGATTAGCTGCGTGGCTTGGCTTTATCAAAAAATTGAAGATAGCTTTTTCTTGGTAATCGGTACTAAGACTTGTGGCTATTTCTTGCAAAATGCCATGGGTGTGATGATTTTTGCTGAGCCTCGTTATGCGATGGCTGAGTTGGAAGAGGGCGATATTTCCGCTCAGTTGAATGACTATGATGAGTTGAAACGGCTGTGTTTGCAAATTAAGCGCGATCGCAACCCCAGTGTAATTGTCTGGATCGGCACTTGCACCACCGAAATCATCAAAATGGACTTGGAAGGGTTAGCACCCAAGCTGGAAGCCGAAATTGGCATTCCCATTGTCACAGCCCGCGCTAATGGCTTAGACTACGCCTTTACTCAAGGAGAAGATACCGTTTTAGCGGCGATGGCTGCTAAATGCCCTGAGAAAGCCCCGGTGATGGAATCTCAGAAAATAGAACGCAATGCTATCTCTCAACTGCTGAATTTCGGCAAGAAAAAAGAGGAAGTTGCAGCAGATGAATCGGAATATGTCAAGCACACACCGCTGGTACTGTTCGGTTCTTTGCCCGATCCGGTTGTCACTCAGCTAACCTTAGAATTGAAGAAGCAAGGAATCAAAGTTTCTGGTTGGCTTCCTTCCAAGCGCTACACTGAATTGCCAGTTTTGGAAGAAGGTTATTATGTATCTGGCATGAATCCATTCTTGTCCCGTACCGCTTCTACGTTAATGCGCCGTCGTAAGTGTAAGCTAATTGGTGCTCCATTCCCGATCGGGCCTGATGGAACTCGCGCCTGGATTGAAAAGATTTGCTCAGTGTTAGGAATTGAACCAAAAGGTTTAGACGAACGGGAAGCGCAAATCTGGGCTGGTTTAGAAGATTACCTGCAAATAATTCGCGGCAAATCAGTCTTCTTCATGGGCGACAATTTGCTAGAAATTTCTTTAGCACGTTTCTTGATTCGCTGCGGCATGACTTGCCCGGAAATTGGCATTCCTTACATGGACAAACGCTATCAGGCGGCTGAATTAGCCTTGTTAGAAAAGACTTGTCACGAGATGGGAGTTCCTAATCCTCGGATTGTGGAAAAACCGGACAATTACAATCAGTTGCAGCGGATTTACGCGCAGAATATCGACTTGGTGATTACTGGTATGGCTCACGCTAATCCTTTGGAAGCGCGGGGAATCAATACTAAATGGTCAGTTGAGTTTACTTTTGCTCAGATTCACGGGTTTGGGAATGCGCGGGATATTTTGGAGTTGGTGACTCGCCCGCTGCGCCGGAATAATGCGCTGAAGGATTTGGGTTGGGGTAATTTGGTGAAGAATGAGGCGAAAGTTTAGTTTCTGAATAACACCTGATTCATAGCAAGGGTGGGCAATGCCCGCCCTTGTCTATTATAATAGTAACAGTTCCTAAAAAAGTTAAGAATAAATTAGGAGACGGCAGTGCCGTGTCCCTACCAAAAAATAATACTGTAGGGATACGGTACTGCCGTCTCCTCGCTTGTTATTCCGGTGTTACCGGAATTGATATTACCCACCGATTTGAGACATGGTGCGGCTGTAATTTCCTTGAGTAGTTCCCGAATCTCGCTGCTTGAAATTAATCTCCGGTTTAATCTCCAATATCTGCTGCACTCGATCGCGCAATTCAACCGTAGACACCCCATTCCGCAAAGCAGTTTTCAAATCAATTTGCCCCGTTTCGTTCAGCAGACAAGGCCGCAGCCACCCGTCAGCCGACAAACGCATCCGATTGCACCGATCGCAAAAACACTCCGACATCTGACTGATAAACCCTAAAGTCCCCTTCGCCCCCGGAATTTGAAACACATCCGCCGGCCCATTTCCGCGCACTCCCGACTCGGCTAAACCGTATTTATCGCTAATTTGTTGCCGCAAATCTGCCGAAGCTACCCAACCCTTATCGCCAAATAAATCATTATTTCCGATCGGCATAAACTCAATAAATCGCACGTGCCAATTCCGGTTAATAGTTAATTCTGCCAACTCCAATATTTCGCCGTCATTAACACCGGGAATCACCACCACATTCAATTTCAGCGGATCGAATCCAACTTCATAAGCCGCTTGAATTCCCTGCCAAACTTGCATCCAGCGCGATCGACCCCGACTACCGATTATCTTATCAAAAGTCTCCGCCTCCAGCGAATCCAAACTAATATTAATCCGGCGCAAACCAGCCTTGTAGAGATTTTCGGCCATTCCCGCCAACAAAAAGCCATTAGTAGTCATTGACAAATCTCGCGTTTCCGGCAAAGATGCGATCGCGCCAACCAACTCCACCACCCCAGGGCGCAACAGCGGTTCCCCACCAGTCAACCGAAACTTCGTAAATCCCACGGGTATGAAAACTTCCCGCAGCAAAGTTAGCAATTCCGAGTGAGTTAACAACTGCTGCTGCAAAACATAGTCCAACTCGCTACCTTCTGGCATACAGTAGAGACAGCGGAAATTGCAGCGGTCTATCAAACTAATCCGAAGGTAGTCTACGGGATTCATGTCAATACTTTGTAATATTATTTCATTATAAATGCGGACTCGATTTTCTGCAATTAATGTGAACGGGCAAGATGCCCGTTCCACAGTAGATGAGTTTTATGCTGGTGGAACAGGCCGGAAAGCCTGTTGCAAACAAATTAATGTATAAGATGATATGATTCATAATCAGTATCAATTTAATATTTAAGATTTTTACCTATGACATTCTTTAAATTTGAAGCCGATTTTGTAGAAGCCCTCCGCTGCATTCCAATGCAAGTACGCCTCAAGTTAGATACTTGTGGCATTAAACTCAAGTTGCAGGATTGGAATCATTTTCACCAAGCAGAACGCCAAACACTTGTAGAACTTCCTTGTTTGACAAATCCAGAAATAATCGAATACCGAGAAAAACTCAACCAAATATTAATCAAACATACTGGCCAATCTGGAACTGATTTAGCGATCGATCCAAATCCGCCCTGGATGGATGCTGCAACCATACCAGAATCTGTCACAGCCAAAGCCCAAGAGTTTGATTTGACTATTACTTTGGCACAATGGAGCGCTTTGGGCGCGATCAAGCGATTTGCTTTAATCAAACTTAGTCGATCGAGTCACGAGAATAAAAACTTTCTCCCAGCGCTTCGAGAGTTTCACCTCGTTGAATAATTATCATGTCTAACAATCCTCAGTTTTTTGGTCCACTGCCCTACTCAGCTTTCAACAATCCATCGGCGGGAACTGCCATCAGCCCATTTAGCCCAGTAAGATTCACTTACTTTCATTTAGAAGACTTTGAAGACGGCGCTTTAAATACACCGGGTGTTACTGTTTCTGAGTTTGCCACAACAAATATCTCAATAGGGTTCAGCGACTCGGTGGACGGCGATGACGGTGTTATTGATGGTCAGGCCAGAGGAAACAGCAGCAGCTTATTCTCGAATTTCACGACTAGCAGCTTTACCTTCAAATTTTCCTCTAATGCACTTGGGGGTCAATTACCAACCCATGCTGGAATTGTCTGGACGGATATTGGCAGGAATGGTGGCGGCACACCCCTGTCTGGCGACCTGGTAAATAACACGTTATTTGAGGCGTTTGGGCCATCGGGAGAATCTCTGGGGGTTATCGGTCCCTTTTCGCTGGGTGATGAGAGTATTTCGCGTACAACCTCAGAAGATAGATTCTTCGGAGTGGTCAATCAAAACGGGATCTCATCAATTCGATTGTCCATGCCCGGTAAAAATAACTGGGAAGTCGATCATCTTCAATATGGTTTCACACCTAGAAACACTTCTGCTTCGCCCTTTGGTCCAAATGGCCTCTTCTTCAACCTCTCCACCAATGCCGATAACTTTACCATCGATTCAGGTCGAGTCGGCAATCTATTGGTTCAAGGTTTAGATGGTAACGATTTTATCCAAGGATCGCCATCGGCCGATCGCGTAAATGGCAATGCCGGCAACGATACCATACTAGGAGGCGATGGCAACGATACGCTCTGGGGCGGCCGCGATAACGATCGCATCGATGGCAACGCCGGCAATGACATTATCGCTGGAAACCTCGGAAATGATACGCTTTCTGGCGGTTCGGGTGACGACATCCTACGTGGCGGACAAAACAACGATGTGCTCAATGGAGGAGAAGGTAACGACCAATTGGTAGGTGACTTGGGTAGAGATATTCTGACGGGTGAAGCTGGAAACGATTTGTTTGTACTGCGGGTGAATACAGCGGCCTCCAATGTATCTGAAGCCGATGTTATTGCGGATTTTACGGCGGGTCAAGATGCGATCGCCCTCACTAACGGACTTGTATTTACAGGAATTGCCTTAGATGCTTCGGGTAGCAATACAGCGATTCGGATTCTTGCTACCGGACAAATTTTAGGGGTAGTTACCGGAGTCCAACCCGCAGCTTTAACCGCGGCCAACTTTACCACCTTAAATGGGGACTTTTAACTTTGATACTCCCCATGCCTAAATAAGCAAGGAAGATCCTCCAATTTACCTTTCGCCACGGGAGGCTCTTCCTCTGGACATCCGTTCCTAGGCTCTTCCTAGGAACCAGTAACAAAAAGTTTCTGACTCATTCGACACCGAAACCTAAAAATATTATTAAATTTAATTTTAAGTATTGTTACCAGACCGTGGTAATATTTTTTTGAGCTTGCAAAGCACACGCCTGCTACCTGCATTAGTTTCTGAGCTTCGTGAACACGCAAAACACACCCACCCAACCCGCACCAGCAACCGAGGATCTTCCTCAGACTGGCACTGTCTCGACAGTCTTGTCAGAGACAGGTAATTCCATGCAAGACTTCTATCGCCTTCAACAAGAGTTGTTGGTTTACACCCTTGCGTTTACGGCGATAATCACGATCGCCGTTTGGATCTTTTACTCGCTCAACATTGCCCTGAATTATTTGCTTGGGGCGAGCACAGGTGTGGTTTACTTAAAGATGTTGGCTAGAGACGTTGAGCGAATCGGTAGCCAAAATCAGAAGATTAGTAAGACAAGGCTGGCTCTGCTTATTGGGTTGATGATAGTAGCAACTCGGTTAGACCAGTTACAGATTTTACCAATATTCTTGGGATTTCTGACTTACAAACTTTCGCTGATGATTTACGTGTTGCGAAGTGCACTAGCACCAGACTACAGGTAGGTCAGGCAATCTAGCAATACTCAACTCATAGATTTGGGGAAACCCGTTGAATGGCAATGCTTGACGTTCTAAACACCTTTAATCGTTTCCCCCTCGCAAAATTAGAAGTTGGCCAGCAGTTGTACTGGCAACTGGGCAATCTAAAAGTGCATGGGCAGGTTTTTATAACCTCGTGGTTTGTAATTGCCGTTTTAGTCATAGTTTCGCTTTTAGGAAGCAGCAAAATCCAAAGAATTCCCAGCGGAATGCAGAATTTAATGGAGTATGCGCTGGAATTTATTCGGGACTTGGCTAAAAACCAAATTGGGGAAAAAGAATATCGCCCCTGGGTACCGTTTATTGGTACATTATTTTTGTTCATCTTTGTGTCAAACTGGTCGGGCGCTCTAATTCCTTGGAAGCTGATTAAGCTGCCATCGGGAGAATTGGGAGCACCTACGGCTGACATCAACACGACGATCGCATTCGCACTGCTGACTTCTCTGGCATATTTTTATGCAGGTCTCAGCAAGAGTGGCTTGGGCTATTTCGCCCACTATGTAGAACCGGTTCCTTTCATGTTGCCGTTCAAAATCATAGAAGATTTTACTAAGCCTCTTTCCCTAAGTTTCCGTTTGTTTGGCAACATCCTAGCTGACGAATTGGTTGTAGGAGTGCTAGTGTTGCTAGTGCCTTTATTTGTGCCTTTGCCAGTAATGGTTCTGGGACTATTTACAAGTGCTATTCAAGCTTTGATTTTTGCTACCCTAGCAGCAGCCTATATTGGTGAAGCGCTAGAGGGTGGTCACGGCGAAGAAGAACACCATTAACTAACGATAAACGACCCAGAATGAGGGAGGAAAAATTAATTTTCCGAACTTGAACTTCCGGTCGTGAAATCGGACAATTCCGTAGAATTTCTGTTCTCAATTTTGTACTTTACATAAGGAAAATCATCATGGATCCAATCGTTGCCGCCGCTTCCGTAATTGCCGCCGCTTTGGCAGTAGGTTTAGCCGCAATCGGCCCTGGCATCGGTCAAGGTAATGCCGCAGGTCGTGCTGTAGAAGGTATTGCCCGTCAGCCTGAAGCAGAAGGTAAAATTCGTGGCACCTTGCTGTTGAGTTTGGCGTTCATGGAAGCGCTGACAATTTACGGTTTGGTCGTAGCCCTAGTGCTATTGTTTGCCAACCCCTTCGCATAATAATTTGGGGTTCGACCGATTTTGGATTTTGGATGGTAATTAGATTCCAAAATCCAAAGTCGAAAATCTCAGATCGAATTAGGTGGGAGCCGTCAAAAAAACATGATGCACTGGACAGTATTACTAGCAGTTGAAGAAGCAGCAAAAGAAGGCGGACTTTTTGATATTGATGCTACTCTGCCTCTGATGGCGGTGCAGTTTTTGATCTTAGTCGCAGTCTTGAATGTGATTTTTTACAAGCCGCTCACCAAGTCTATTGAGGAACGGGCGGATTACATTCGTAACACTCAAGTTGCAGCGAAAGAACGCTTGGCTAAAGCTCAGCAACTAGCGCAGGAGTACGAGCAAAAACTGGGAGAGACTCGCAGGGAATCTCAAAAGGTGATTGCTGTTGCTCAAGCAGAAGCTCAAAAAAGTGCTTCGGCGAAAGTAGCTGAGGCTCAAAAAGAAGCTCAAGTCGCGCGAGAAAAAGCAGGACAAGAGATTGAGCAGCAAAAGCAAGATGCAATGCGATCGCTAGAACAAGAAGTGGACTCCCTGAGCCGCCAAATTCTAGAGAAGCTATTAGGGCCGGAGCTGGTCAAATAGTGAAATTGAATAGTTTTAGATTTTGGACTCAATCTAAAATCTAAAATTGGTTCAGCCAACCTGCACGCGCAATTATGGAAGACTATCATGGGGACTGTTTTATTGCTAGCCACAGAAGCTAGCCGGGAAGGTGGTTTCGGTTTCAATTTTGATATTTTAGAAACCAATCTGATTAACCTGGTCATTATTATTGCAGTGCTGTTTTATTTCGGACGTGGCTTTTTGGGAAACATCCTGAATGAGCGGCGATCGGGTATTGAAGAGGCGATTCTTGAAGCGGAAAAACGCCAAAAGGATGCCGCAGCAGCTCTAGCAGAGCAACAGCAAAGATTGACTCAAGCACAAGCAGAAGCGGAACGAATTCGTACTGCTTCTGAGGAAACTGCGAAGAAAGCTAAAGAAGCAATTCTAGCTCAAGCGGCGCAGGACGTTGAACGCATGAAAGCAACAGCAGGTCAAGAGTTGGAATCGGAGCGTGAAAGAGCGATCGCCCAACTGCGATCGGCTGTTGTATCTCTGGCATTAGCAAAGGTGGAAAGCCAGCTAAAAACTAGCTTGAACGAAAACGCTCAACACCAATTAATCGATCGCAGCATTGCGTTACTGGGAGGCTAAAACGTGAGTAAAGTCAACACACAAGTTTTACAGCCTTACGCATCCGCTTTGATGTCATTGGCTAAGTCTAACAATCTTTCAGAGGAGTTCGGCAATGAGATTCGTTCTTTGCTGGGTCTACTAGAAAGCTCTGAGGATTTACGTCAATTTTTAGGCAATCCTCTGATTAAACCAGATGCTAAAAAAGCTGTGATTAAGCAAATAGCAGGGGAAGATATGAACCCCTTGATGCGAAGCTTTCTGAGCCTGTTAATAGACAAAGGAAGGATTCTTTTTTTAGAAGGCATTGGCAAACAATACTTGACTCAACTCCGAGAACTCAACCAAACTGTATTGGCTGAAGTTACCTCGGCTGTACCGCTTTCAGATGCTCAACAGCAAACTGTTCGCGAGAAAGTGCAGGCGATGACGAGTGCGCGGCAAGTGGAAATTGAAACCAAAATTGACGCAGATTTAATCGGCGGTGTCGTGATTAAAGTAGGCTCTCAAGTGATTGATGCCAGCCTGCGAGGACAATTACGCCGTCTGGGAATTCGCTTAAGTTCTTGATAGAAGAAGGAAGTTCGGCAACGGATTCTGTAACGGATGTAACGGAAGTTCGGCAGCGGATTCTGTAACGGATGTAACGGATGTAACGGATGTAACGGATGTCAGGAAGAAGGAAGAAATCAAACAGGAATTAGGAATAAATTAATTTCTATTACCGATTTGTTATTCCCAATTCTGAATACCAAATCCCAAGGCTTTCTTACCGAAAACATCGACTGACAACTGACAATTAACAACTGACAACTGACACATAACAACTGACATGGCAGCAATCAGACCAGACGAAATTAGTAACATTATTCGCCAGCAAATTGAGCAGTACGACCAAGATGTTAAAACATCTAACGTTGGTACTGTTTTGCAAGTGGGCGACGGCATTGCCCGGATTTATGGCTTGGATAAAGCGATGTCCGGTGAATTGCTAGAATTTGCCGATGGCACCATTGGTATTGCATTGAACTTGGAAGAAGATAACGTCGGCGCAGTGCTGATGGGCCAAGGTTTGGGAATTGAAGAAGGTTCGGCAGTTATTGCTACTGGCAGAATTGCTGAAGTCCCCGTGGGAGAAGCCATGTTGGGACGGGTAGTTGATGCTTTGGCTCGTCCAATTGACGGCAAAGGAGAAATTAAAACTACTGAAACTCGCTTGATTGAATCTCCGGCACCTGGGATTGTTTCTCGCCGTTCTGTTTACGAACCGATGCAAACAGGGATTACCGCGATTGATGCGATGATTCCAGTTGGTAGAGGACAACGGGAACTGATTATTGGTGACAGACAAACTGGTAAGACTGCGATCGCGATCGACACGATTATCAACCAAAAATCTGAGAATGTAATTTGCGTTTATGTGGCGATCGGGCAAAAAGCTTCTACAGTAGCTAACATCGTCAACGTGCTGCAAGAAAAAGGCGCAATGGACTACACAATCGTAGTCGCAGCAAACGCTAGTGACCCTGCCACACTACAATATTTGGCTCCCTATACAGGGGCCAGCTTAGCCGAGTATTTCATGTACAAAGGCAAGCACACTTTGGTTATCTACGATGACCTTTCCAAACAAGCGCAAGCTTACCGTCAAATGTCCCTGTTGCTACGCCGTCCTCCGGGTCGCGAAGCATATCCAGGAGACGTGTTCTATCTGCACTCTCGCTTGCTAGAACGCGCTGCTAAATTGAGCGATGATTTGGGCGAAGGTAGCATGACAGCTTTGCCAATTATCGAAACCCAAGCTGGCGACGTTTCTGCTTACATTCCTACCAACGTAATTTCGATTACCGATGGTCAAATCTTCTTGTCTTCTGACTTGTTCAACGCTGGTTTGCGTCCAGCAGTAAACCCTGGTATTTCGGTATCACGGGTAGGTTCTGCTGCTCAAACTAAGGCAATGAAAAAAGTAGCCGGTAAGGTGAAATTGGAATTGGCACAGTTTGAAGAATTGGCAGCATTCTCTCAGTTTGCTTCCGACTTGGATAAGTCTACTCAAAACCAATTGGCCCGTGGTCAACGGTTGCGCGAACTGTTGAAGCAAGGACAAAGTTCTCCTCTGCCGATGAACGAACAAGTTGCGATCATCTATGCTGGGATTAACGGCTACATGGATGAAATTCCAGTAGATCAGGTCAGCAAGTTTACTGTTGGTTTGCGCGATTATTTGCGGACTAGCAAGCCAAAGTACGGCGAAATTGTTCAAGGTGGTGCTAAGGCCTTGACTGAGGAAGCTGAAAAGTTGCTGAAGGAAGGTATCACTGAATTCAAGCAAAGTTTCTTGGCTGCTGCGTAATTAGTCATTAGTCATCAGTCATTGGTCATTAGTTAAGTCACAGATCCCCCCTAGCCCCCCTTAACAAGGGGGAGACAAGAGTGTTCAAAGTCCCCCTTCTTAAGGGGGATTTAGGGGATCTAGACTCAGGTAAAAGCGACATTTATCAAGGCTTTCAGTCTTAAGTTAACACCAATGGTTAATGCCTTATCCCTACCGTAGCTAAACTTAAAAATTGATGGCTGGGAACTAAAAACTCAGAAATAAAGGCTAAGAAAAAAGGAGAAATTTATGGCAAATCTGAAAACTATTCGCGATCGCATTAAGTCGGTCAAGAACACTAAAAAGATTACAGAAGCAATGCGCTTGGTGGCTGCTGCAAAGGTGCGCCGCGCTCAAGAACAGGTGACTGCAACTCGGCCTTTTGCCGATCGCCTCGCAGAAGTATTGTACGGTTTGGCGGAACGGTTGCAGTTTGAAAACCTGGATTTGCCCCTGTTGAAGAAACGCGAAGTTAAGACTGTGGGACTTTTGGTAGTTTCGGGCGATCGGGGTTTGTGCGGCGGTTACAATAGCGGTATTATCAAATACGCCGAAAATCGCGCCAAGGAATTGAAAGCTGAAGGCGTAGAGTTCAAATTTATTTTGGTAGGACGGAAAGCTACTCAGTATTTCCAACGCCGGGAACAACCAATTGATGCGACTTACACTAACTTGGAACAGATTCCAACAGCACCGGAAGCAGCGATGATTGCTGACGAATTGTTGGCGCTATTTCTATCAGGAACTGTGGACAGAATTGAGTTGGTTTATACCAAGTTTGTGTCTCTAATTAGTTCTCGTCCAGTAATTCAAACCTTGCTACCCCTCGATCCGCAAGGCTTGGAAACTCCTGATGATGAAATCTTCCGCTTAACTTCTCAAGGTGGAGAGTTTAAAGTCTCGCGAGATAAGGTTGCAGCACCTACAAAGAGTTTGCCACGGGACATGATTTTCGAGCAAGATCCAGCGCAAATTTTGGATGCTCTTTTGCCATTGTATTTGAACAACCAATTGCTGCGGGCGCTACAAGAGTCGGCTGCGAGTGAATTGGCTGCGCGGATGACGGCGATGAATAATGCTAGTGAGAATGCTAGTGATTTGATTAGCAGTTTGACGCTGACTTATAACAAGGCGCGGCAAGCGGCAATTACTCAGGAGATCCTGGAAGTTTGCGGCGGTGCTGAGGCTTTGAATGGTTAGGTTAGGGTTGACAATTTGTTGATTTTATGCTGTGCGTCTGGGGGAACTCAGGCGCTTTTTTTTAATAGTCCCTTCCAGACAGATAACGCGATCGTGTCATTGCGAACGAAGTGAAGCAATCTCAAAGATGATTCGGCGGTTGAAAGAGACTGACCGAAATTAGGAGACGGCTTGGCCTTAGTCCCTACAATATTATTTTCGGTAGGGACTAAGGCCAAGCCTGATAGTACCTATAAACCTGCTGCAATCTGCTGTAAGTCACGGACTGGATATGTACGGATATTCCTGATTTGGCGATCGACACTGCGTAAGTTCAGAATTCACTAATGGCGGTAGTCCAATTGGCTAAAGTGGCACAAGCCGATAACTGGCAAATAGCCTGAAAAGCTTATAAACTCGTTCCAAAAACGGTTGTAGCTGTCCTGTGCCAATACCATGGCGGGAAAGTGGACAGGCGATCGCCCCAAAAACTTTTGACTCCTGACATATTAGTAAGTGTAAAGCAATTCACTCACCACCGAATCAAAAAAGCCAACAGAAAAATTAAACATTTTCATAGTGTCAGTAATTCGGAATCGGTCAATCTCTAATGTAGCTAACAACATCGAGCCTTCTGGCAAATCCCACTAACGACAAAAGCACTAAATCCTTAATTCCATCCCCGGTAATTACCCGATTTAGGACTTCTCCCAACAGGTTTGCAACTCTCTTAAATATCTCAAAACTTCTTTGAACTTTATCCTGAAAAAGGAGCGAAGGCAGGAACAATGAAATATAAGGAATCAATAAATCTCAATTCAGGAAATGCAGCCTTTCAAATTGCATACCAACAAAATTACATTATATATTAACACACAAGGAGTCAGGGATATGTTCAACGTAGTAAAAGCTTTCGGTTCTATCTTTTCCACTCAAGCATACAGCACAGCAAATAATATGTTAATCAATAATTAT
>JAYSVM010000043.1:0-59146 GCA_043718495.1 Oscillatoriales bacterium
TCCCTACAATGTTATTTTGGGTAGGGACACGGCACTGCCGTCTCCTCTATATCATTCCGGCGTAACCGGAATTGATATTAAACCATTATAAAATCCTTCTTTACCAGCGTTGATATGCGTGCATCTGTGGTAAAAAAATCTAATTCCTAGGTTTTAATAATTAATTCAACGCGGCGGTTTTTCTCCCTCCCCGTGGGGTTGTCTGAACCGTCTAAATTATTATTAGGAGAAATCGGTTTAGTTTTGCCGTAACCTTTAGTTTGCATTCGGGTATTCTGCACCTTAAAAACGTTGATAAAATAATATTTTACCGCTGCGGATCGCTTCTGAGAAAGTTCGAGATTATAGGAATTTTCCCCGTGGTTGTCGGTGTGTCCGTTGATGAATATTTGGGCGTTTTTATAATGTCTCAATAGTAGATTAATCTTGGCGAGAGTGGGTTTAGCTTTGGCGCGGACGTTATATTTGTCAAAATCAAATAAAATAGTTTCTGGCACATTAATTCTGATGCCTTCAGGTACTTTTTCGGCATTCAACTCTGTTTCAATCTTTTTGACAGTCTCGGTTGTTATTTGAGTTGGTAGCTGCTCCTCTGTGGCAGTCTGATTCGCGGTGATATTCTCAACTTTTACTGTAGTCTGAGCAATAATTTCAACTTTTACTGTAGTAGGAGTAATTGGTATTACTTCTAAGGTTGTAACTGCTGTTGATTGTGATTCAACAGTATCGACTTTTTTAGGGTTACTGGTCGCCAACTGAGAGGATGAGGTCGCGAAAAGCAATGATAAGATTATCGTAGTATTAATCAGTCTAATTAGCTTAGTCATTTCTTAATTACCCTGTTAATTGGAATATTGAAGCTGATACCTGAACATTGTTGAATTTCTTTTCCATTTTTTCCCTCAGAAGAGCAAGGGAAACTTAACTTTAGCGACAGTTGAGTAGCTCCTGGTGCTAACCAACCTACGAATACAAACTGCCCTTTGAGCGTAGTGCCTGGTTTAATCATAATTTCGGTATTATTAGAGGGAGGTAATAAATTATATCGGACGGAATAATATTGGTTGTCTTCGAGATACATACCATCTTTAACGTTAAGCCTGACAATTTCCTTACGACCATTTGTAATCGCCATAGTCACTATAATGCTATCTTCACCAAAGGTAATTTTTGTCAGCCGTCCCCATAGTTGGTTACTGATAACCCGGAGGTCGTAAGTTTGGGTAGGTGGCAGGAAATCTGTAGGTTTCTGGGCAACCTCTAAACTCGTTTGAGTCGGAACTGGTGTGGAAATTTGAGTTTTTTGTGCTATTGGTGTTTGAGTAGGCGGTGAAATCGGTGGAGTTTGAATTGGCGTAGGAGTTGGATTATTGGGTGCGGGCGATGCGGCGGGTTTTTGTGCTATTGGTGTTTGAGTAGGAGGTGAAATGGATGGAGTTTGAATTGGCGTAGGAGTTGGGGTATTGGGTGCGGAAGACGCGGCGGGTGCTTGTGCTAATGGGTCTTGCACACAGGCGACACACACCAGTGATAGTAATGCTAGTTGTGAGAAATTTTTAGCTTTCATTGCTGCACATGATCGAGCTTTTGCGCTAATTTTAATATAAAGTGGTAGCTGCCGATCGCCATAATAAAAATAAAATAACCCAACAGCTAGCTTTTATTTCGGGAGGCCAAAGTTTGCGATCGGTTTTGTCTAAACTCGACTCGAAGCAGCAAGCATTAGTTTTGGGGTACGCTTCAATGTTCGCACTCTAACTTCCGACATTAATATAGCTGCGCGCTCTATTCTCCGGCTTAGATTTGACACTGACTTCTACGTCGAGATCGAAAGCATTTAAGAACCTAAACAACCTTTCTAACGAATACCCTCGAAATTGACCTCTTACTAAAGCCGATACCTTGGGCTGATCGATTCCCAACATTTCAGCAGCTTGATATTGATTTAAACCTTTGGCTTTGATCGCTTGACTCAACAACCGCACTAATTGTGCTTTGAGCAGCATTTCTTCTGGATTATCATAGCCTAAATCAGCATAAACATTGCCACTGCCAGTAGTTACAGTGTTTTCTAAATCTTCAGTCAAATCGTGGTTAGTTTTCATAATTAGTCTGATGATGCTCTTGAGCAACTTTGAGCCTGTTCTCAATCAATTCGATATCTTGTTTAGGTGTCGCTATGCCGCTTTTAGACTTTTTTTGGAAGACGTGGAGGACGTAAACGGCGGATTCAAACCGGACAGTGTAGATAGCACGTTGACACTCTCAGCGCTGAAGCGACTGAGATTCTTAAGACATTGCGGTCTTAATATCCCTATTACTAGGGTTCCCAAACTCAGCACGTTTGCTCGTAGAGCGTGCTGATATCTTTTGGGCGTTTAGGTGTTCAACACCAGGTTTCGCGGAGTCCCCGCGTACCATTTCCAAAGCTCGGTCTCTGATGGTTTTTGCAGCGCCAATATCGGCGTGTTCGTGATATCCGCATTCAACACAGGTGAACTTTTCTCCATCTCTATTTGATTTGTCGATATGACCGCAATTCCTACATACTTGGCTAGAGTGCTTGGGATTAACTTTGATTACGACTTTTCCTTGCTTTGCAGCCAGATACTCAATCTTTAATCCTAAATCACCCCAGCCTGCATCAGAGATGGCACGATTCAATCCTTTTTTTCTGGATTGCCCATTCTTCAGAAACCTCCCGGTTTCCTCATCACTTTTTACCTTGCATCGACGCATCATCCCAGAGATGTTCAAATCTTCTAAGGCGATTATATCAACGCTTCTAGCTACAATCTTATTCGCAGTTTTCCATTGGTGCGCTTGGCGTTTATTGCCAATCTTTTGATGGAATTCGCTGACTCGGATAGCTGCTTTTTTGCGGTTTTTACTGCCTTTTGTTTTGCGGTTAACCCGTCTTTGCCTAATTTTTAGAGTCCGCTTAGCCTTTTTGTTTGTCGAAAACTTGGGATTCTCGATTTGGTATCCATCAGAAATGTGAACCAGTTTAGTGATTCCTAAGTCGCAACCTATTACTTTGGGATTGTCGCCCCGATAAGTAGCGCTATATTCAGGTACAGTTTTATCCTCTATTCTAATGGAAATATACCAACCATTCTGGCGTTTTCTAACCGCACAAGCCTTGATAGTAAACCCATCTGGGATTGGGCGAGAGTTGTAAAAACGCATCCAGCCCAATTTTGGCAAGTAAATTTTATTGCCCTTGATTTTCACTCCCATTGCGTAAGTAAATGATGTGAAGTTGCTGCGGTTTTTAAATTTAGGAAATCCCCTGCCTTCAAAGAAATTCTTGTAAGCAGTGTCTAATCGTTTAACATTCTGCTGTAAAACAGTAGAGTCTATCCCGTTGTACCAAGGTCTAGCTGTTTTTAATTCTGGCAATGCAGTAATTTGGATATCACCAGCACTTCGGCGCGGATTTCTAGCTTTACCTACTCTGTCAAGTTTAGAGTCTTTCCAAGGATTTCCGGTTGCGCCACTTTTAGTTACGAAGCAGGTCAATGGTGAAGCTTCGCCTTTCGTTCTGATGTCACAGTAATCGCCTTGGACAAACTGCTGATTGTACTGACAGATTCTGTCGTTTAGGCACCAGTTATAGTGGCTTCGCAACATATCTACCCAAGCAGACATTTTTAATGTTTGCGTTTGATTGGGACGTAATTTATAAACGTAATTTGTCAACAATTTTGCTCACCTCCTTGTTTATATCTTAACGTCTTTCTCTAGTTTTAAATATTAAGAATCAAGAAAGATTCACTGTGGTTAAAACCGCCCGTGTCGCTTGCATCTCAGGACTGAAGTCTCTGAGTTTTCCGCTTATCGAATGTTTTTTATAAGCGTTTGCTTCAATACCAACCATATAGTTTTGTTAGTTGACTCGATCGAATGGCTGTTGTAACACACAATACATAATTACTCGATCGCCTACTGGCAATCTAGCCTCAAACTCTTTGAGTCTAATCTTTTGAAAACCAGTTGACAGACAGAGATTTAGGGATGACGGAGTGTCGCTTGTTTCCTGCGTTCCCAAAGTCAACAACTTAATTTTAATTTAAACACACGCCGTAAACGACCGGGTTTTCAACCCCTCACCCTCTCACCCCTCATTGCTTCCTCCAACAAAATTTCGATAAAGTTAAGTATTGTTAAGCCGATCGCCATAATTAAACTTAAACAGCCCAACAGCTAGCTTTCATATTGGTTTAACCAGCTCTACTTACTCTCCCCCTCTCCCTCACCCTCTTTCTCCCCCTCACCCCCTCACCCTCTTTCTCCCCCTCACCCCCTCTTCCTTCCTTAAACATCAGCCATACTACGAAGCGATCGGGTTCGGTTATCTCGCATCGCAGCATCTAGGCAGCACGAAAATTTCAGGCGATGATAGAACAGAGAGCAAAAAAAGCTCTCGATTTGCATGAGTCTGTTTGCATGAGTATTGTGAAGTGGAATGGCAGTCAAAACTAGCAGGGATTCTAAAACCTTAAGGAAAAATGTAGAATGTTCACCTTAAGACAGAGGTTTTTGCCCTTTACTAACCTCAAAATTTGGAATAATATTGAGCAAAGTAAACTTAAATTCACTTCGCCTTGAACTAGCCGTTAAAGCTAGAGAGCTACCGAAAATCAACGAGGATTGCTAGAAAATCAAGCTTAAAAGTAATCCCGAACAAAAAGCTTCTACCGATCGTTACCAATAAACAGGAGGAGAAACATCTCCCTCTGTAGCAGTCTGTATCCCACTTGCAAAGGTGGGACAGGGTATCACCAACTTTTTATCTGTTGTTACAAGGAGTGCAATACTCACGATGTCCACCACAACCCCCAAAACCAAGACAGTGAAAGCCGATCGCACCAGCACTCGGTCATACTCCTCAACGGATACGGTTCGTACCTATCTGCACGAGATCGGTCGCGTCCCACTACTGACACGAGAAGAAGAGATTATTTTCGGGAAGCAAGTGCAGCAAATGATGAAATTAATTGAAGCAAAACAAGCACTTGCTAAAGAATGGGAACGCGATCTGACTCCCGAAGAATGGGCGGCTGAAATGGAGTTGAGTGAAGCTGAACTAACCCGGATTTTGCAAGTAGGACGGCGAGCCAAAAAGAAGATGATTGAAGCGAATTTGCGGCTAGTAGTTGCGATCGCCAAAAAATACCAGAAACGCAACATGGAATTCTTGGATTTAATTCAAGAAGGCACCCTCGGTTTAGAACGAGGAGTCGAAAAATTTGACCCAATGCGAGGATACAAATTTTCTACCTACGCCTACTGGTGGATTCGGCAAGCAATCACCCGTGCGATCGCCCAACACGCCCGCACAATTCGATTACCCATTCACATCACCGAAAAACTCAACAAAATCAAAAAAGTACAGCGCGAACTCACCCAGCAGTTCGGACGCTCTCCAACACCAGCAGAAATTGCCTCCGTGTTAGAACTAAACCCTTCCCAAATTAGGGAATATCTACTGATGTCTAGGCATCCTGTTTCCCTCGACTTACGGGTAGGAGACAACCAAGATACCGAACTGCAAGAACTCCTAGAAGACGAAACTGCATCTCCCGACAATTACATTACTTCGGAATTATTGCGACAAGATCTGAATACTTTGATATCAGAACTTACCCCTCAGCAACGAGATGTCATAATTCTGCGCTTCGGTTTAGAAGACGGCATCGAAATGTCTCTAGCAAAAGTCGGAGAACGGCTTACTCTTAGCCGGGAACGAGTTAGACAACTAGAACATCAAGCCCTCGCCCACCTGCGTCGTCGCCAAGCTCAAGTTCGAGAATACTTAGCAAGCTAGCCACTAAAAAGAGTTTAGATTTCCCTCAAAATCTAAACTCTTTTTAGCTAGCAATAGCAGGTAAATCATATGCGTAGCAGCCTATTGAATTGGAGTTTAGAATTATTTGCGATCGCACTTGCCTTCTCGCCCGGTAATATCAGCACCATATTCCCCGCGAACGAGATCTTGGTGGGCTGGCAAAATCTCAATGGATTTCAGTATTTTGAGTTAAAATCAGTTTTGGGCGATCGGACTCTCCCAAATTCAGCCCCCGATTCGGCTAGCACTCACCTAAAATCAGGTATTTACCTTTACGGCCAGTCTGCTAAACCAGACGAAATCAAAAAAGAGTATTTTGTATTTGAAGTGCGACAGGGTAAGGTAGTCGGCGCTTTTTACCTACCTCGGTCTGCTTTTTACTGTTTCTACGGCAATATAGACCTAACTAAATTAAATTTAACAGTCGTAGACACTTACGACGGCACTACCTCTCCCTACTCCGTAAATCTGGAACGGTATTACCCAATCCCCACCGTCAGTGAGAACGATAGACGCATCCTGGGTATTTGCAAGACAGCTCACCAAGACGAAGTATGGGTAAAATAACGCAGGTCAAACAGCCGAAAATAGCTCTCATATCAATTCCGGTTGCACCGGAATCTTATAGAGGACACGGCAGTGCCGTCTCCCTACGCCACATTAATTGTAGGGACACGGCACTGCCATGTCCTAATTTCTAATAATTCCGATGTTACCGGAATTGATATCATCCCTATACCTGAAGTCATAATATCTAACCTGTATACTACTTAACAAGTCAGACTTCGGCAAACCAGCAGTCATGGTTCAACTGACTGCGCTCAAGTTGCTCCCAAGTTGAAACTTTCGTACCGACAAACTATACTCGGCAACATGAAACTGCGTCGGAAGACATTATCCATAGTTGGCATTACCATTGCTGGATTGACAGGCGTTCTATACGCCACATCCTCAAGCATCCTATTGAGTAGCCTAGTCAAAGCCGAGGAACAAGAAGCCACTCAGGTTGTCAAGGGAGTGCTAAACGTGTTAACTCAAACCGCAGATGACTTCAATTCCCGCTTTGCTGACTGGTCGGCCTGGGACGATACCTACAGTTTTATCCAAAACCGCAACAAAGAATTCATTGCCTCAAATTTGATTCCAGAAGGACTAGCTAATTTGAAAGTTAATGTAGCCATATTTGTCAATACTTCTGGCAAAATTGTTTATGGTACAGGTTTAGACAGAGAAACCCTAAAATTAACACCTGTTCCAGAGGCACTAAAACAACACATTACTCTAAACGACAAGATATTGCAGCATCCTAATGCCGACGGCAGCCTCGCTGGTATCATGCTCCTTCCATCGGGGCCAGTGCTGATTTCTTCGCGGCCAATTGTCACTACTAAAAGCAAAGGCCCAATTAGAGGAACGCTGGTGTTTGGACGCAATTTGGACGCTGCTGGCATTGCCAAGCTTTCTCAAATCACTCGCCTACCGCTAATTATACACAGCATTAATGAGCCTAAGTTACCTGTTGACTTCCAAAGAGTGCGGGCGAAACTGTCGGCAAAAAAACCGATTTTAGTACGTGCTTTAAGCGAAGATGCGATCGCGGGTTACGCTTTAGTCAATGATATTTACAACCAACCTGCGATGCTACTGCGCGTGTATATTCCCAGGGAAACATATCGCCAAGGTCAAACCAGTCTGCTATATCTTCTGGTGTCTGTAGGGTTAGCTGGAATCGGCTTTATTGGCTGTACTCTACTGCTGCTGGAGTATCTGGTGCTGTCTCGACTGAGCGATTTGGCGAAAGGGGTCAACCGCGTCAGCGCTAGCCAAGATTTGTCGTTGCGGCTCCCCGTGACGGGTGAAGATGAGTTGTCCGATCTTGCTTATACTATCAATGGAATGCTTAGCGCGATCGCGATCGCTGAAAACGAACAAATTGAAGAGAAAGCACGCTACCGAGCCGTAGTAGAGCAAGCTACAGACTGTATATTCCTCTGGGACGCGAAAACCCAATGCCTTTTGGAAGCCAATACAGCATTCATAAATTTGCTGGGTTACAGCCCCGATACAATTTCGCAATTGACTATTTACGATATCGTCGCTTACTCAAAAGAGCTGATTGACACCAATATTGAGATCCTACTAGCCGACAAACAATTCAGAATTGGCGAACTTCTCTACCGCCGCCGAGACGGTTCCTTCGTGGACGTAGAAGTAAGTGGCAGCGTGATTTCCTACGGTGGCCGCGAGATTATTTGCACTGTTGTCCGCGATATTACAGAGCGCAAACAAGCCGAATCCGAATTGCGAGCATCAGAAGAACGCTACCGACTTTTATTTAAAAATAATCCCCATCCGATGTGGGTTTACGATTTAGAAACTCTGCAATTTATAGCCGTCAATCTGGCTGCTATCGAACACTATGGCTACACTCGTGACGAGTTTCTCACCATGACGATTGCGGACATTCGCCCCCCTGAAGATATTCCCTTATTGTTAGAAAAGATATCTCAACTAGACTCAGATGTTGACTTGACCCGTCTGTGGCGACATCAAAAGAAAAATCTGACAATTATTGATGTAGAAATTACTTCTTACTCAATGATTTTTGATAGTCACAATGCAAAACTGGTATTAGCCCACGACGTAACCGTTCGCTTACAGGCTGAAGCAGAATTGTACAAGGCTAAGGAAGCGGCGGAAGCAGCTAATCTTGCTAAAAGTCAGTTTTTGGCTAACATGAGCCACGAACTACGAACTCCTCTAAATGCGATTATTGGCTACAGCGAGATTCTGCAAGAAGATGCCTTAGATTTGGGAGAAGATGAGTTTGTTATTGATTTAGAAAAGATTCATAATGCAGGGCATCATTTATTAGGATTAATCAACGATATTCTCGATTTATCAAAAATTGAAGCAGGCCGCATAGAACTTATCCTAGAAACTTTTGACCTCTCGGCAGCAATTAAACAAGTAAAAACAACTGTTGAACCTTTATTTTTACGGAATACAAATCACCTGAATATTGATTATATTAGCAGCAATATTGGTTCCATAAAATGTGATCAAACTAAACTTATTCAGATTTTGTTAAATTTACTCAGTAATGCATCTAAGTTTACGCAGAATGGGATAGTTACACTGAGTATCGAAAGACTTAAAAACGAAGAAAATAGTTGGGATTATGACTCTTTGATTTTTAAGTGTACCGATACTGGGATTGGGATGACTGCGGAACAGGTACAGAAGTTATTTCAACCTTTTACTCAAGCTGATGCTTCCGCTACCCGCAAGTATGGAGGTACTGGCCTAGGTTTAGCAATTGCCCAGAAATATGCTGAGATGTTGGGGGGAGAAATTACTGTGGAGAGTGAGTTTGGCAAGGGGTCAACTTTTACTGTAATTTTATCGGCCGGATTATAGTCGATTTTGGATTTTGGATTGGGGGATTAAAGAATTAAAGGATAAATCCAACATTTATTAATACTCAATACCTGGTTGTGCTTTGATTCCTTGTTCTCGAAATGGATGCTTGACTAAAGTCATTTCTGTCACCAAGTCCGCACGTTCAATTAGTGTAGGAGGCGCGCCTCTACCCGTTAAAATTACATGAGTTGCTTCAGGCTTTTGTTCTAACCCTGCTAGGACTTGCTCTGGTTGCAAATAACCCAGTTTTAATGCTATGTTAACTTCATCTAAAACGACTAATCTAAATTCGGGATTGCAGATAAAAGTTAGAGCTTTATCCCAGGCTTTTTGAGCTGTTTCGATATCTCTGTCTCGGTCTTGCGTATCCCAGGTAAAGCCTTCTCCCATTGCATGAAACTCTAACTGATTTTCCCACATTTGAAAAACTGCTTTTTCTGCGGGTTCCCAGGCTCCCTTGATAAATTGTACTATGGCGACGCGGTATCCGTGACCGAGCGATCGCACTACCATCCCCAAAGCCGCCGTAGTTTTGCCTTTCCCGTTACCAGTATTGACAATTATTAAACCTTTTTCTTTGGAGGAGTTAGCGATGCGCTCAGATTGGACTTCTTGGCGGCGCTGCATTTTCCGTTTGTGTTGTTCCGCTGTTAGGGAAGTTGTTTCTTTCGTTTCCATAGGATTTTTTTTAACCGCAGATGAACGCAAATAAACGCCGATAGAGCCAGGATTTGTAGTTATTGCCAGACTATTTGCAAGTTTAGCACGAAACCGGGCAAAACATCTTCTCCTGATAGTTGTGTTGGAGATTCCAGCACTTCTATTTCTTGTCCTTGGCGATAGATTTCGACTCGACGGGTTTTGCGATTAATTAACCAACCTAATTTTACTTGGTTATTCATGTATTCTTGCATTTTGTCTTGAGTATCTTTCAGACTGTCTGTCGGCGACATTAACTCTAAAACAAAATCTGGCGCAATCGGCGGAAATTTCTGTTTTTGTTCGGGAGTGAGTGCATCCCATCTTTCTTTGTTTATCCAAGAAACATCGGGAGAACGATTTGCACCGCTTGGCAATTTGAAGCAAGTTGAAGAATCGAAACAAATTCCCAGTCTGGTTTGTCGATTCCAAATTCCAAAATCAGTAGCTATTTCAAAATTGTAACTTCCGGTTTCTCCTCCTGTGGGTGTCATAATGATTATCTCTCCTTGGGCGTTGCGTTCAAATTTGACATCGGGATTTTCGCGACACAGTACATAAAACTGGTCGTCGGTTATTTTGGCGATCGACTTGAAGTTGATGGTAGCTGCTATCATGATATTTTCTCAGGGTGCGTTGTATTTTTTGGACGCAGATGAAAGACGATGCAGATGCTGTAAATATTAATGTGGTGAAAAGGTTTTGAGTTGATGATTTTTCGTTGTTTTTGCTATTGTATCACATAACTATAATTAGTTGTCAATCCGAAAACTTACTCCAATTTACCGCAGTAGCACAAAAAAATATATTACCACTATCTCTGCTATTTTGCTAAACTAATTAGAGTGTTATCAGAGGAAGGAAACAGTCATGCTGTCAGTACAAGAAGCAGAATCTATCATTCTAAATTTGGCGCAACCCCTCGACAGTCAGCGGGATCTAGAAACTGTAGATTTGCTGGCAGCATCGGGGCGAATTTTGGCGGCACCCGTGACAAGTTCCCTGGATTTTCCCTATTGGGACAATTCAGCAATGGATGGCTATGCGGTGCGGTTTGTTGATGTGGAAAACTGCAACAGCGACAAACCTGTAGCTCTTGGCATAGTTGAAGAGATTCCAGCCGGATATCAGCCTCAACATACTGTACAACCGGGGCAAGCGGCGCGGATTTTTACGGGTTCTGTAATGCCTGCGGGTGCTGATACGGTGGTAATGCAGGAG
The DNA here is from genome assembly GCA_043718495.1 of Oscillatoriales bacterium. Classification (GTDB taxonomy): domain Bacteria; phylum Cyanobacteriota; class Cyanobacteriia; order Cyanobacteriales; family Microcoleaceae; genus Microcoleus. Next base: position 11,195 of record JAYSVM010000043.1, read on the forward strand.
GAAACGAAGCGAGAGGGCGATCGCATTTTTATCCTAGTTTCTCCTGAAAAACCCCAAGCATTTGTCAGGCACAAAGGTGCTTTTTATCAAGCAGGAACGCCTTTGCTAAATCCGGGTACTATCATCAATGCCTCGGAAATGGCAGTGTTAGCAACTGCACAGTGTATTCAAGTTCCGGTTTATCGGCGTGTGCGCGTGGCTATTTTTTCGACTGGTGATGAATTGGTATCACCAGACCAACCTTTGTTACCGGGTAAACTGGTAGACTCAAACCAGTATGCTTTAACAGTTTTGTTGACCCAAATGGGATTTGAAGTCATCAGATTGGGGATAATTCCCGACAATCAGCAGGAACTAACAAAGGCAATTGCCCAGGCTGTTGAAACAGCAGATGTGGTGCTTTCTACTGGTGGAGTTTCGGTAGGAGAATATGATTATGTTGAGAAAATATTGGCGAATTTAGGAGGAAAGATTCACATTCGTGCTGTGGCAATTAAACCAGGAAAGCCTTTAACGGTTGCTACGTTTAAAAGAAATAGTGAAAAATCTGATATGCCGAGTTTGGGTTCTGATTGTCTCTATTTTGGTTTGCCGGGAAATCCTGTTTCAGCGTTAGTATGTTGTTGGCGGTTTGTGGTGCCTGCTTTGAGAAAGATTTCTGGACTGGGCTCGGATGCTTGGGGGCCGGAGTTGGTACGGGCTCGATGTAAGGTTGAATTGCGATCGCACGGTCAGCGCGAAACCTATGTTTGGGGTAAACTATGTTTAGTTGGTGGACTATGGGAATTTGAACCTGCCAAGGGTAGCCAAAATTCAGCGAATTTAATTAACTTCGCAAATACGACTGGTTTAGCAGTTTTGCCACCACAGAAAACTGTGGTTTTAGCAGAAGAGTTCATCGAAGTTTTAAAAGTTAGTCATTAGTTAACAGTCAACAGTCAACAGTCAACAGTCAACAGTCAACAAAAAAAATATGTCTGAATGGATTGAAATCGGTACTATTGTAGCAGCTCAAGGTTTGGACGGGGAAGTGCGAGTCTATCCCGATTCTGATTTCCCGGAAAGGTTTGTCGAACCGGGTAAACGATGGTTGTTGTTTCCGAATAAAACTGAACCGGAACCGATCGAGTTTTTGAGTGGTCGCTATATTCCGGGCAAAGGATTGTATGCTGTAGAGGTGTCTGGTGTGGAAGACCGGACTGCTGCTGAGGCGCTGCGGGGTTGCAAATTGCTTGTAGAAAAAAGCTCACGGCCTTATCTCGCACCAGATGAGTTTTATGTGCAAGATTTGTTTGGTATGGAAGTTTTCAACCAATTGACGGGAGAACTTTTGGGAAAGGTAAGTGAGATTATCCCGGCTGGGAATGACCTTTTGGAAGTTGAGTTGGTTCAAACTCCGGCTGAAATGGCTGCTATGGAGGCAGAACGGTCTAAAATTGTCTCTGTAGAAGTTGAACATAAAGATAGTCGTCGCAAAAAACACAAGACTCCCCGCGTTAAACCGGTGCAAACAAAGAAGGTTTTGATTCCCTTTGTGAAAGAGATAGTTCCGGTTGTTGATTTAGCAAAAGGTCGCATTGAGATTGTACCTCCTTCTGGTTTGTTGGATGAAATCTAAGGGAGAAGGAAGAAGGAAGAAGGAAGAAGGAAGAAGGTTTAAAATTCCCTATGCCCAATTCCCTATGCCCCATTCCCCATTCCAATATTAATCATTTCCTTTGTTGCTGTACCGCACTATTAAATAACTGATGGAAAGGGCGAAGATTGCGGCAGCCAAACCGATCAAATCGGCTGCGGTTTTCTTTTCTAAATCAAGAATAATAATTTTACGAGATACGGCTATCAAAGAAGTTACAATGACTAATTCTACTTGGATGACGTGTTTTTTTAGATAAGCTGTAATATTTTCTAATATTTCGAGGGCGATTAAAACATTTAAAAATAATCCAAAGATGACAAATAGCGTGTCTTTTAACAAAGTCTGGTGGTCGTTTATTAATTCTCTTGTAAGAAAAATTAGCAAGTCGCAAACACTGACGATTATGACCAAAATCATCGCCAGAGATAACACTTTCGATACTAATACTTCTACACTTTCAGTAAAGTGCAGAAATTGTTCATCAGTACCGAATTTAGAAATTTGCCTTAATATTTTTTTTAGCATACCAGTGACTTAATTATGATTCGTTTATTGATTTTGTCATTGTCTGCTGCTCTTGGCAATCCCCAGAATCTATTTTTTCTTGGTTAGTTATTTCCATAAAAAATCCTCAAACTATTGTCGTTTAACAATATTTTGAGGATTTGAAGACTGGGTGCGGTACAGGAAAGTCAATTATCTATCGTCAACAGACAATGATTATTGAATTTCAACTTTCTCCCACCCGACTCACAAGTAAAGAGCTAAAAATTTAGCTCGGATGCTTTAGTAACGACGAGAAGAGCGATTGTTGTCGCCCCAGTTGCCGCCGGCGTTGGAACCGCCACGTTCTTCACGGGGTTTTGCTTTGTTGACTTTGAGGTCGCGACCCATCCATTCAGCACCATCAAGTGCTTCGATGGCTGCTGCTTCTTCTGCTTCGGTAGACATTTCTACGAATGCGAAACCACGCATCCGACCTGTTTCGCGGTCAGCAGGTAACTGAACGCGCTTAACTGTGCCATATTCACCAAAAGTTTGGTTGAGGTGCTCCTGCGTAACTTCGTAGGATAAATTGCCGACATAGATTGACATTGAACATTCTCCAGAATCAGAGGGTGTAGAGAATTAAATCCGGAGGGACGCCGATCGAACGAACTATACTACCGAAAATAAGCCTTATCCGTAGATCATAGCACCTGTTTGTCTATACTGCAATTGTTTTGCCCTACTTGATCGATTTAAAGGAAGGGGGAAGGAAGAAGGAAGAAGGAAGAAGGAAGAAGGAAGAAGGAAAAACATATAAGAAAGCAGAAAAAACGCAGATTTTTTTTTTAGTTTTTTTCATTCCCAGGCTCTTGTGTGGGAATGCAAATCCGTAGGAAGAGCCTGGGAATCTGTCAAAAGTGGGAACCAAGCTTAAGAACTGACTGCGACTGTCGATTTCACCCAATTAAACTCCCCAATTTCTGTCTCAACTTCTGCCCCAACCCGCACCAACTGCACCGCACAAGCTTTTAACTCTGGCTGTTTGGAATCGGGACAACTTTCAGGGTGAGTCATGGCATTTGCTTCAGCACCTTCTGCCCAGAGAGATCCCCAGTGCATGGGTACAAATAGTGTACCTGGGACGATCGCCTTGGTTACTTTTGCGGGAAACTGTGATTTACCACGGCGCGATCGCACTTCTAGCAAATCGCCTTCCTTAATCTTCAAATTAGCAGCATCACGAGGGTGAATTTCCAAAAACGAATTAGGGTGTAATTGATTGATTTTGTCAGTTCTGCCTGTCCGTGTCATCGTGTGCCAATGTCCGTAAAGCCTGCCTGTGGTAAGCACAAAGGGATAATCTGGGTCAGGGGGTTCTGCCAGTCCCCGCGAGTGATAGGCAGAAAATCTTGCCCGCCCGTCGGGAGTATGGAAACGTCGGTCAGTATAAAGCCGTTTGGCTTCTGTTGCTGGATGTTTTGGCTCATTTTCCCGGCAAGGCCACTGTTGAGGGCCTTCTTGGCGCAAGTATTCGTGGCTGAGGCCTGTCATGTCGCAGGGACGATTGCGCGTCAATTGCACGTATTCTTTGTATACATCTGCAACACTCTCGAAAGCAAAATGTTCGGCAAAACCCAAGCGGCGTCCCACTTCGGCGAAAATGCTCCAGTCGTCGCGGGCTTCTCCTGAAGGAGTGTCGAAACCGGCGCAAAGGGTAACGCGACGTTCGGAATTCGTCATCACTCCGGTTTTTTCACTCCATTGTGTTGCCGGCAAGAGGATGTGAGCGTAAGCAGAGGTTTCCGTTGGATAGTATGCTTCTTGATATACGGTAAAGGGCGATCGCAACAAAGCCGCTTTTGTCCGTTCCAAGTCCGGCATACTTACTGCTGGATTGGTGGCTGCAATCCACAGCATTTCTACCTCGCCTGTTTCCAAACCAGTGATCATCTCCCAAGCAGTGCGGCCTGGATTTGGCGAAATAGTTCCCGGTGCAACTCCCCAAAACTCCTCTACTTCGGTTCTATGTTCGGCATTTTTGACCGATCGATATCCTGGCAACAAGTGAGAAAGTCCCCCTGCTTCCCGCCCTCCCATCGCGTTTGGCTGGCCTGTGAGGGAAAACGGGCCGGCTCCTGGTTTGCCGATTTGACCGGTCATCAAGTGCAAATTAATGAGCGATCGCACCTTTGCAGTGCCTTCCGATGACTGATTCATGCCCATTGACCATAGCGACAAAACCCGCTGGGACTGTTCCCAGTAGTTGGCTGCTGTTTCTAAGTCACCGACAGAAATCCCACAACGAGAGGCGACAACATCTGGCGTATAGCTACTAATAACTTCAGCAAAAGCTGCAAAATTAGCCGTGCATTCCTGAATAAAATTAGGGTCTATTGCTCGTCGGCGCAGTAGCAAATAAGCAATTCCATTAAGCAAATCTATATCTGTTCCCGGTTTGATTGCTAAGTGTAAATCCGCGGCTTCCGCAGTCGGAGTCCGTCTCGGATCTACCACAATCATCTTGACATTTGGATGCTTTTTGTGATACTTTGCTAATCGATTAAAAATTATTGGATGGCATTCTGCGGTATTGCTACCAATAATAAAAGCACAATCTGTTAATTCTAAATCGTCGTAACAGCAGGGTGGGCCGTCAGCACCAAAACTTTGAACGTATCCCGAAACTGCTGAAGACATACACAATCGAGAATTGGCATCAAAATTATTAGTGCCCAGACAACCTTTGAGTAGTTTCTGGGCAATATAATAATCTTCAGTGACGAATTGACCCGAACCATAAATGCAGATAGCATCGGGGCCGCTAGTGGTGCGAATTGTTTGGATACGGTGGGCGATCGCATCTAATGCTTCGTCCCAGCTAGCGCGGCGGAACGGTTGATCGAGAGTTTCCCGGATCATCGGATACAAAAGTCGATCGGTGCGAATTGACTCTGCTACCGTTGCTCCCTTAACACAAACCATGCCCTGAGTCGATGGGTGGTTGCGATCGCCCCGAACTTTCCAACCTTGGTTTTTGTCGGGAACCACTTCTAGACCACAACCTACACCACAGTAAGGGCAAAGAGTTTTTTTAGTTTCCATCTGCTAATTTATAGATGCTAATTTTGAAAGCTCATTGGTAATTCGTAACTGGCTATTATAGTCCTAACCGAGTAGTTCGGCAAATAGTGTATCCATATTTACCAAATTTCTTCAATAATGCTTAACCACAGGCTATGGCAATTTCCCGATCAGCGATCGACCAAAGAGGGAGACGCAAGCCCCCGGCTTTAGACGTGGGAAAAGTCGGTAGTGGTTTCAACCGCCTAATCAATATATAATATGCAAATCATCAAAAAATAAAAAGTACACGCAAGGTTTAGATTAATCTAGGCCCAGTGGGTAGAGGCACTTTGATATTGCCTTTGAGGGTCTTTCTGTGGACTTCTTCAAGAATTCCCTGCCTTTATGCAGGGGAGTATCAACACTAACCTATTCGGTACTAACGTTTTCAAATAATAAAAGTCGTCTAAAGACGACTTTTGCTTTCAGATAGGGATTTTACCCCCTGTCTGACTATTTAACGATTAGTTATTTGCCAGTCTTAACTTCTAATTTGCCACCATTGCTGGGGCTAAAAGTTACTTGGAATTCAGTAGTCTTTTCACCAACTGTTGGGGAACCAGCAGGAGTTTGCAAAACTGGCAGAGGAGTTTCTTTGAGGAAATCTTTGGCTACCTTATTTGTGGGTTCAAACTGCACGATGTCGCCGTTTTGCTTGACTTGAACTCGATAAGTCAAACTTTGGGTAAAGGTGGGAGTTGTTTTCCAATTTTCGTCAATTCGTGCATACAATTTTTGTCCGATCGCATCTAGTTGCGCTTTGTCCGCAATCTGTGAGGTAGCAGCGGTTGGTGCAGTCGTCGCAGCAGCGGTTGGTGCAGTCGTCGCAGCAGTTGGTGCAGTTGTCGCAGCAGCGGTTGGTGCAGCAGAAGTGGGAGGAGAACTAATTACCGCAGTCGGTGTAATCGGTGCAGCTTCTGCTGATTTTTGCTTTTGCTGGCTACCAACAGAAGACATATTAACAGCAGCTAAAACACTCATCGCGAATAACCAAGATACTCCTAGCGCAGCACCTTTGAGTCGTGATGCTTCTGAGGGGCCGGAAACGTGAGGCTGAAATTCTGCCGGCGCGACAGTTTTCGGCAATCCCACGGGGACAGATTCAGATCTGAATGCCGATGCAGGCAAGGGTGGGAGGGCGGTTTCAGTTTCTTCGTCGCCATCTGTGTGGGCGTAGCGAGAGAACAGGAACTCTAAAGCAAAGTTTCGTAGTTCGTAGTATTTCGGATCTTCCATGATCCGCGTGCGGTTGCGGGGACGACTGAAGGGAATGTGTACATCTTCGCCGATGCTAGCTGCTGGGCCGTTGGTCATCATCACGATGCGATCGGACAAAAACAAAGCTTCATCGATATCGTGAGTGATCATGATGATCGTAATTTTGTGATCCTGCCAAATTTTGAGTAATTCTTCCTGCAACTCTTCCCGCGTAATTGGGTCTAGAGCTCCGAAAGGTTCGTCTAAAATCAACAGTTTAGGGCGAGTTGCTAGGGCACGGGCGATCGCAACTCTTTGCTTCATCCCCCCGGACAACTGGCCTGGTCTTTTGTCGCAAGCTTCGGTAAGTCCCACCAATTCCAGGTGTTGCTGAACAATTTTGTTGTGTTCGTCTGCGGACTTCTCGGCGTAAACAGTTTCAACACCGAGGTGGATGTTTTCCGTTGCAGTTAGCCAAGGGAGTAGGGAGTAGTTTTGAAACACTACCATGCGATCGGGGCCTGGTTCAGTAATCCGCACGCCTTCGAGTGCTACTTCTCCTTCTGTCGGCCCATTGAATCCGGCGATCATGTTGAGTAAAGTAGATTTGCCGCAGCCGGAGTGACCAATCAAGCAAATAAATTCGCCTTCATTAATCTGAAGGTTTACACCGTCTAGAATGACAGCCGGCCCTTTAGCAGTCGGGTAGACTTTTGATACGTCTTTAATAGACAGAAAGGGTTGCGTCGCAGTGGTAGTATCACTTGCAGATTTAGTTGTTTTTTGATTTTTGAGAGTTTGCATATTTTCAGAATTGGGGTTTGGGGTTTCTGGATTAGGCATAGGGCATAGGGCATGGGGCATGGGGCATGGAGAATGGGTTATTAGTTATTGGTTATTAGAACGAACAAATAACAAATAACTAATGACTACTGACTAATGACTAATGACTTCCTAATTATGCTGCGGGCTGTCTAATTGAACACTGACTACCTATCTTCTCAATTAAGATTTCTTCTATGCGGAGGTCGTGTTTGATTTTGACATTTTCCAAATAGCCGATCGGGTCGTCTAGACTGAAGAGAGTGCCGTCAAATAGCTCGATACTGCGACGAATTCTGGGAATATCAGGTAAACCCAGTTCGCGGACTGCTTGACCAAAGACATCGGGCCGCAAAACTCGATCGACTACTTCCACCCAGTTTTTAGGGAAAGGAATCAGTCCCCAGCGGGCCATCTGCGCCATCACCCACACCATTTCTAAGCGGTCTGGAAAATTCGTTTTATCAACATAGAATTGGTTGAAATTGTAGAGCATTTCCGGTTTGGCATCAGTACCAGAATTGTACGGATCGAGGAAGCCCGGACGAATATCCTTGGTATCTGCACCGATGTATTGTTCTTGGCAAATCAATTCTAAGACTTCTTGACGGTTGCGGCGATCGTCGCAGTAATCGCAAGCTTCCACTAGGGCTTTCACCAGGGCGATGTGAGTTTTGGGATATTGCTGAGCCCATTCTTCCGTAACACCAAGAACTTTTTCGATATGTCCCGGCAGAATGTCTAAGGAACGAGCGATCACAAAACCCGTACCGTCGTTGACAGCGCGGGAGTTCCAAGGATCTCCGCAACAGTAACCGTCGATGTTGCCTGCTTTTAAATTGGCGACCATCTGCGGTGGCGGAATCACGGTCAAGTTGACATCAATTTCGGGGTTGATGCCGCCGGCCGCCAGCCAGTAGCGGAACAGCAGGTTGTGCATAGAGGCTGAGTGCACCATACCCAAACTGTGAGGTTTGTCAGGGGTACTGGCGATCGCCTTTTTGAAATCTTCTACAGTCCGAATACCTTGATCGTAGAGCTGTTTACCGAAAACAATCGAATTACCATTCCGAGACAAAGTGATAGCGGTACAGACTGGTACAGGGGCTTCTCCGTCGAGACCTAGCAGCATCGCGATCGGCATTCCGGCAACCATTTGGGCTGCATCCAGCCGTCCTTGGGCTACTCCTTTAGCGATTTCTTTCCAACTAGGTTCCCGCACGAGAGTCACTTCTTCCAAACCGTGGGCTTTGAAGAATCCTTTTTCTTTCGCGACAACTAGAGGGGCGCAGTCGGTGAGAGGAACAAAACCGATATCAAGATTGACTTTTTCTAAGCCGTTGCGGGCGACAACTACCGCTGGAGATGCGTGTTGTACAGATTTTTGTTGTGCGGATTGTTGTTGTGCTGCGCGGCGCTGTTTGACCCGTTTTTGTTGGTTCAGGAAGTAGACCATTTCGTTGCGTAGGGCGTAGTAGCTTGGGTGGTTGACTACTTCCATGCGCTTGCGGGGGCGAGGAATGTTGACTTCGAGAATTTGCCCGATTTGCGCTTCTGGCCCGTTAGTTAACATCACGATGCGATCGCTCAGTAGCAAGGCTTCATCAACGTCGTGCGTTACCATCACCCCAGTTACTTTGCTTTCTTCGCAAATTTTCATCAACTGGTCTTGCAAACCGCCACGAGTTAAAGCATCCAAAGCACCGAAAGGTTCATCTAGCAATAACAATTTAGGACGAATAGCGAGGGCGCGCCCGATCGCAACTCTTTGTTTCATCCCCCCAGAAATTTCGCTAGGGCGTTTGTCGGCGGCTTGTTTCAATCCGACCAATGCAATGTGGTGTTCGATAATCAATTCGCGGTCTTCTTTGGAAATATCTCTATAGATTTCCTCGACTGCGAGGGCAATATTTTCGCGGACTGTCAGCCAAGGTAGCAGCGAGTAATTTTGAAACACTACCATGCGATCGGGGCCAGGCTCGCGGACTTCACGCCCTTCTAGAGTAATCCCGCCCTGAGTCGCTTGATCGAGTCCGGCGATGATATTTAACAGTGTCGATTTGCCACAGCCGGAGTGTCCGATTAAGGAAATAAATTCTCCCTTTTTAATTTTGAGTTCAATATTCTTGAGGGCGATGTATGTCTCACCATTGGCCAAGTTAAATACGCGGTCTACGTGGTCTACTTCTACGAATACTGACATGATTTTTTAGGGTAGTTTGTACTTTAAGTAGATGCTAATAATTAATTGGGAATTGGGAATTGGGAATTGGGAATTGGGAATTGGGAATTGGGAATTGGGAATTGGGAATTGGGAATTGGGAATTGTCAATTAACTTACAACTCATTATTAGCAGTTTGTAATTTACAACACCCCGACTACCAATTATGCACATCCATGCCCGACTCCCGATGCCCGATGCCCCATGCCCAAATTCTATTTCTGTTCTTCAGGAACAACTTTGGATGCGACGAAACCGACAATTCTGTCGAGAATCAAACCGACAATTCCTACATAAACCACAGCCAGAATCACCGCGCTGAGTCGAGAACTGTTGTAAGAATCCCAGATGAAGAAGCCGATACCAACGCCACCAACCAACATTTCCGCAGCTACAATTGCCAGCCAAGACAAACCGATACCGATTCTCAAGCCTGTGAAGATGTAAGGAACTGAAGATGGGAGCAAGATTTTCCAGAAGTATTTTTGGTTGGGGAGGCGCAAGACGCGGGCGACGTTTCTGTAATCTTGGGGTATTTGTTGAACGCCTACTGTCGTGTTAATTAGAATCGGCCAAATTGCTGTAATCAAAATTACGAAAAGTGCCGAAACTTCGTTAGCTTTCATCCCCAGCCCTTCAAACGGATTGAACTGTTGAAATACTGCTAGTGCGATCGGTAGCCAAGCCAGTGGTGGGATAGTTCTGAATACTTGAAACAGCGGATCTAAAGCATCAAACATTAAGGAGTTTGTGCCGATGAGGATTCCCAAACTAATCCCAAGAACTGCTGCCAGAGTAAAGCCGATCGCCACCCGCTGTAAACTAGCCAAAAGTTGCCAAAATAAGCCTTTGTCGGTACCACCTCTGTCAAAGAACGGATTGACAATCAACTCCCAGCTTTCTTGGACGGCTTTGATTGGTCCAGGCAATGTGGACTCTGGACTGTGGCAGAGCATTTGCCAAACTATGAGTAGAACTGTAATTGCGACTAGCGGACGGATGATTTTTTTACGATTTTTCTGAAGCTGATTCAGGACGTAATCTACAGGATTTTTGCTCTTAGAAACAGAGAGATTAGTTGCCATTTGTCTGTTTGCTGTATAGTGAATAATTGATTATTTGTAGATACTTAGAATTGAGAGCCCTGTTGCTTGGAGTGGGTTGAGTTAAGCAACCCAACTCCACTAAATTTAAGAATTAGCCAACAATCAACAGTCAACTGTCAACTAATTACGCCTTCTTAATTACCAAAGCCTTCAAATATTCTTCCGGCTTGTCTGGGTCAAACTTCACGCCATCAAAGAATGTTTCCACACCACGAGAAGTTGTCGCCGGAATTTGAGCTGCGGGAACACCAATTGCTGTTGCTGCTGCTTTCCAAATATCCTCGCGGTTAACTTTATCAACAGTACCTTTGATATCAGTATCTGGCTTCATATAACCCCAGCGGATATTTTCCGTGATGAACCAAGTATCATGGCTCTTATAGGGATAGGAAGCATTATCTGCCCAGAATTTCATCGCTACTAAACTGGCAGCTTCAGTACGACCAGTACCGTAGTCAATTTGTCCTTTCATCCGACCAATAATGTCTGCCATTGGCACTTTCAACCACTTATCTTGAGAGATGATTTGGCACATTTCATCTTTGTTTTCTGGCTTGTCGCACCACTGCTGGGCTTCCAAAACAGCCATGGTAATTGCTTTAGCAGCTTTAGGATTTTTCGTAACCCAATCTGCTCTTAAAGTCAAGGCTTTTTCTGGGTGGTCTTTCCAAAGTTCTCCGGTTACTAAGGCTGTGTATCCAACCTTTTGAGTAACTAGCTGGGCATTCCAAGGTTCGCCTACACAAAAAGCTTCCATGCTGCCGGATTTCATGTTAGCTACCATTTGGGGCGGCGGTACTGGAATCACGGCAACATCTGTATCTGGATTGATGCCGCCGGCTGCTAACCAATAGCGCATCCACAAGTCGTGGGTGCCACCGGGAAAGGTGATCGCAATTTTTTGTTGGGCCAAAGCTGCTTTCAGGGGTTTGCTGTCAGTACCTACTTTTAAATCTAGGTATTTTTTGCTAATGGAAATTGCCTGACCATTAGTATTTAGCCGTGCCACAATGTTCATCGGCACTGGCTGATTACCTTTGGTAATAGTCCCTAATGTCATTTGGTAAGCCATCGGGGATAAAATGTGAGCTCCATCAATCCCACCTTTATCGGAACCGAGTTCTAAGTTGTCGCGTGTAACTGGCCAAGATGCTTGTTTGTTAACTTGTACATCTGTCATGCCGTACTTGGCAAATAGCCCTTTTTCTTGAGCAATGATTAAGGGTGCTGAGTCCGTTAGAGCGATGAATCCTAGTTTGACGGTGGCAACTTCGGGGGCGTCGGCGGGGTTGATATTGACCGCAGGTGTGGGAGTGGCAGAGGAAGAGGAAGCGCTAGGAGTTGGACTGCCGCTAGTATTGCTGGAACCGGAACTGCAACCGTGGGCTAGGAGAGTGCCGGCTGCTGTGGTTCCGGCGGCGATGATGAATTTTCTTCTCGAAAGGTTGCTCATGTGTCTTGAATTTTTGGTGTACTTTGAGATTATGTGAGATGTGAGATGCAGGGCGGGACTCATACATCGGGAACGAAAGTCAAGGTCTGAGATTGCTTCACTTCGTTCGCAATGACAGAATCGCGTCGGCAGCACCGCATTTCACCTTGTGTGATTAGGCGTCGATCGACACTTTGCCGATCGCCCGTGCACTACAAGTTAGAATGAACCCTGATTCTATATCCTTGAGTGCATCGAGTTCCCCATCGTAGGCGATATCACCTTCTAGGAGTTTCTGCTTGCAAGTGCCACAGTTTCCCGAACGGCAATCGCTGTCCAGTTCAACTCCGGCACGTTCGGCAACATTAAGGATAAACTCATCTTCGCTGCAAGCAACTTCTTTGCCCGATCGCGCGAAAATGACAGTAGATGTCTGAGGTTTCGGCTCCGAAATCGCTTCGTCGTCAACCGTCAATAGCAATTGACGATTCAACGAAACCACATCCCCCGGTGTATTGGAAACAGCCCCGAACTTATCAACCAAAAGTTGAATCAGTATGGGTTTGAGGTCTTCACAGGGAATACTTTTTTGGACGCAAGTACCCAAATGAGCATCTTTGCCGACAGTACCTCCCATATAGATATCAACACCTTCGAGGGTTTTCCCATTCTTGCGAACCTTTGTCCCCATCAAACCAATGTCTGCTACTTGGGGCTGAGCGCAAGAATTCGGACAACCAGTCCAGTGAATTCTCACTGGTTTCGGTATTGACAATTCTGCTTCCAATGCCTTAATCATTTCAACTGAGCGGCTTTTGGTTTCAATGAGGGCGAAGTTACAAAACTTCGAGCCTGTACAGGAAACCAAAGCTCGTGTTAGGGGTGCGGGGTCGATCGCAAAACGCTCCAACAGAGGTTCTTTGACCAACGATTCAATCCGCGACTCAGGAACATTGGGAATAATCACATTCTCTTCGACAGTCAGTCTGAGTTCACTGCTCCCATAAACGTCGGCGATTCTTGCCAAGTCGAATAAGTCCACAGCGGACAATCGGCCGACGGGAACGTGCAAACCTACATACTTTAAGCCGGATTGTTTTTGGTCGTAAATGCCGATGTGATCGCGTTTGTCCCAGATGATTTCATCTTTTGCTGCGGCGGGAAGCAAAGCGCGGCCTAATTCCTGTTCGACTTCAGCTCGGAATTGTTCGATCCCCAACTCGTCAATCAGCCACATCAGCCGTGATTTTTGGCGGTTGGCTCTTGGCCCGCGATCGCGATACACAATTAATATAGCCTTGCACAAATCTACAACATCACTAGGACTTGCCCAAACGTTGAGGGGAATTGCAGCTTCGCAGCGTTTGGCGGAGAAGAAACCGCCCACTAAAACATTGAACCCAATATTCCCGTCTGTGTAAGCAGGAACAAAAGCGATATCGTTGATTTCAGCGTGGACTGAATTATCGCGACAACCCGCGATCGCAATATTAAACTTTCTTGGTAAATTGGAAAACTCTGGATTACCTTCGCCACAATTGGTAATCATGTCTTGAACTTGGATAGCCAATTCCCGCGTATCGAACAGTTCATCCGCGTCTAGCCCTGCGACGGGTGAACCTGTAATATTTCGCACATTGTCCATCCCGGACTGGATGCTAGTTAAGTCAACTGCCTTGAGGCGACGGAAAATGTCTGGCAAGTCTTCGATGCGAATCCCACGCAGTTGCAAATTTTGTCTCGTAGTAATGTCAGCACTGCCGTCATCCCCGTACCGCTGTACTATTTCTGCCAGAGTTCTCGTTTGATTGCTAGTGATGATGCCATTCGGCAAGCGCAGCCGCATCATAAATTTCCCCGGAGTCACCGGCCGAAAGAAGATACCAAGCCATTTGAGGCGGTGCTCGCGGTCTGTTGCATCCATTGCTTCCCAGCCGATTTGGGCGAAGTTTTCGAGTTCGGCTTTGATTGCCAACCCGTCTTTTTCGGCTTTGAGTTTTTCAAATTTGTTTAGGCTGACTTGGGGTTCTACTGTTTGGGTCATGGGTTTACCCTCACGGCTGATTTATTCGGGGAGCTATTGACTTGGGGCATAGATGTGGGTTTCTGTTAACCTTAGTGAGTGTAATGGTTTAAAACTGTATATTTAGTTACTTGATCGAATCTGTTTTAAACATCGTTGCTTATCTGTATCTTGAGATTTGCTGAGCGCTACATTATTTTGGATGGATAGCCCTTAGTTATGAACTAATGTAAAGCTCTTAACGGTAGATATTCGTAGCTATTTTTACAAAATATTGAGTATTATGTATTTTTAGGATAGTTGCAATGCGGTTTTTGCATAACATAGTGAGTAAAGACACGCACAAAGTCCAAAAAGCTTGATAAATCTTTAGATTTGCGTGGAGTAATTTAAATATAATAATTTTGTGACGAAGATCGCAGTCCTTGCTCCCCCGCCATCACACACTTTAAGTGTGTAAAGTCACGTACTTTGTATGTAAACATCACAGGCTCTACCATACAAGCATCACGCTCAATTTTGGGAGAACCAGAGATGATATATGTGTAGAGTTCAAAACACATCTAATGTTCTTCATTCAACTAATTCCCGGCGCAATTTCTGAAATACTAGCCTCTGTGAGCGATACAGGCAATTTGACCATAGCCGATCGTTATGGTTTGATGGCCGCCATTTTAGACGAATCTCTCGAAGACGACGACAGAAACTCTATGAACCGTCTGCTGCGCTCTGTGTTGAGGGGACGAGTCAAAATGGTTAACGAACTTTCAGCAATAGTCTAACGTATATTTAAATTTATTGAATCACCTATTAAACTACTTAAGTAATATTGTTGAAATTATACCAACCTATAAAAAATCTAGATAAATAAATAATTTTCGACTTAAAATCTGTTCATATCTTTACCAAAACTTTAATAAAAGTCGCCGACTTTCGTGGTTTACTAAAAAGTAGTGCAACCAAAAGTTGTATTCATTAAAAAATATTCTTATAAATCTTCAGAACAGCCGATCGCTAAAACTCAACATCTTAACAGTCATACCCCAGGAAAGCTTTAATGAATTTAACCCCGAAAACTCTCATGCGATGGATTTGCTCAGGTGCTATCTTCTGTACAATCGTTGCAGTACACCAACCAAAAGCAGCCGCAGCAATCCTATCTAATGGATGGAATTATGCGATCGACTCTTTCAACGACGGCGTGACAGGGCCTCAAATTGGCGGCGGCGAATTTGAATTTTATGGCATCGCCATCAAAGAAACATCAGACACCGCTTTCATCGCGATCAACTCCAATCTAAGTTTAGCAGGATATGCCGATCCATTCGCCCAAAGAGGCAACATCAACTACGGCGATTTATTCTTCAACTTTTCTGGTCAAAACTTCAACACAGCTAACGCAAACGTTAGCTTATTTGGTGTTCGCTTTGCAGAAGGAAATGACTCAGGCGTAGCCACAACAGGCGTTTACAGCAATGTAACTGCAAAAAACGTCACCCAAATCAACTCTGGTTTTACCAATTTAAGTCAATTCAACAATGTCGTTAAGTCAGCAGGCGGAACCCCATCAATGGGCGATTTATCTGCCACAGATCCCTACTTTGAACAAACAGGAACCGGGACTGTATTGAATTCAATTGCTACTGGCACAAAAGTCGGAGAAATTAGTTCTCTAACACCAGCCACTTTAAGCGCCATTGGTCTAAATTTTGGTCAATTTAAGGCTGTAGGTTCTCAAACAATTGGATTCAGTTTCAATAAATCTGTGATGCCTTCTGGAAACTATATTGCTAACTTGTTTGCGGAATGTGCTAATGATGCGATCGCAATTAAAAGCTCTTTTACAAAAGAATCTTCTGAACCAGTACCAGAACCTTCTACTATATTTGGTACTTTAGCCGGACTTAGTATTCTAGCAGCAAAACGCAAATTGAAGATATAGAGGAGACGGCAGTGCCGTTTCCCTACCAAAAATAATATTGTAGGGACACAACACTGTTGTGTCCTAATCTCCGGTGAGCACCAAAATAATATAGAGGAGACGGCAGTGCCGTGTCCCTACCGAAAATAATATTGTAGGGACACAACACTGTTGTGTCCTAATTTCTCCTTATAATATAGAGGAGACGGCAATGCCGTGTCCCTACCACGATTAATTGTAGGGACACAACACTTTTGTGTCCTAATTTCTGTTGTGTCCTCATTTCTACCAAAAATAATATTGTAGGGACACAACACTGTTGTGTCCTAATTTCTTAATCCTCTAACCTAGATTGAAATCCGCAGCATTAATCAGGCTAGCAGTCACCCCATTTAGAGAAGCTAAAATCTCTCCGGTTGTTGATAAACGGATGAATGTTGCATTGTTTTCTTGAGTAATGGAAAGTTGGAAAAAAGTCAAGCCATTGTTGAGAGAAAGCAAATCTTTTCCATCTTCAAAATCGGTAATAGTATCAGCCCCAGAATTGACGGAAAGCAGGAATCGATCGCTCCCATTTCCCCCTATCAAAGTATCATCTCCCAAACCGCCCATCAAAACATCATCACCCTTACCTCCCAGCAGAATATCATTGCCATCGCCGCCGTTCAAAATGTCAGAACCCCGATCGCCCATCAAAACATCATCACCATTACCTCCAAGCAAAGTATCATTGCCCTTGCCACCATAGAGACTGTCATCCCTTTGGCTACCATCGAGATAATCATTTCCTAAATCGCCATAAATCCGATCGTTGCCATCAAGACCATTGATAGTATTGTTGGTGCGATCGCCTACAAGGAAATCATCGCCATCAGTAGCGATAATTGGTCTTGGCGTAACTGCCTCTGCGAAAAAATCATCTTCAAGACCCCCGAATTGCTTCAGCCACAATCGATCGCCATTACTGTCGTACTTAGCTGTCCAAATATCTAGATTGCTGGCATTGGTGTCTGCCAAAGCGCCACTGACTGCTCCCGTCAAGTAGAGATTGTTAGCGCTATCGAGTGCTAAGTCTGAGAGCCATTCTACTGCCGTCCCGAATTGCTGGAACCACAACTGATTGCCATTGCTGTCGTACTTAGTCGCCCAAGTGTTAGTACCATCAACCGGTGGCGGTAGGCCGAGGTTTACATAATTATTAAAGTTTTTCCCCACCACGTAGAGATTGCCATTGCTGTCCACCTTAATGCCATAGGGGTATGTTCCTGCTATGCCATTGGGGAATTTGTCGTCGCTGCCAGACTCGACTTTCTTCAACCACAACTGGTTGCCACTGCCGTCATACTTAGCTATCCAAGTCCTTGTGAGGCCTGGGATTCTAGGTGCACTAGGTGAAAATTCTGTTCCCGTCAGGTAGACATTGCCAGCATCATCCACTGCTATGCCGGATGGATACTCATCATATTTTGTAAAGTTGAACTCCTCGAGCCACAACTGGTTGCCGGTGCTGTCATACTTAGCTACCCAAGCGTCGTATTGCTCAAAAAGCTTGGTAGTATTGGTCCTTCCTGCGACGTAGACATTGCCTGCACTATCTACTGTCGCTTTGCTCGAAGATCGATTCGTTAATTGCTTGACCGACCACAACTGATTGCCACCGGCATCATATTTGGTTATCCAGCTATTGCTACTTGGATTTGTGCCACCAAAAAGGCCGTAGGCCTCTCCTATCAGATAAAGATTGCCTGCACTGTCAAATGCTGTGTCTCGGAGGTTATCCCCACCGGGTGTGCCGAATTGTTTGAGCCATTCAAAGTTAGATGTTAATTGTGTCATAGTTGGTGTAGTTTCAGGGATTGTACTGGTGCAACAGCTTACCAGACATTAGATTGAGCCAAAATTTGCGACACCGATCGCACTTGCCGTCACCCCATTCAAAGATGCTAAAATCTCTCCGGTTGTCGCCAAGCGAATTAATGTTGCACCGCTGTTTTGAGTAATTGACAATTGCGAGAAAGTCAACCCGTTACCCAAGACTAATAAGTCTTTGCCCAATTCAAAATCAGTAATAACATCAATGCTAGAATTGGCAGAAAGCAAGAATTGATCATTGCCAGCACCTCCAGTTAAAGTATCACTACCAATTTCACCAAATAGGAAGTCATCTCCATCACCCCCAGTCATAAAATCGCTTCCTTTACCACCACGCAAAGTATCATTACCAGTGCCACCATCCAGAATATCATCGCCTTGGTTGCCAAAGATAATATCAGAACCATCGCCACCTGTAATGGTATCAATTCCCTTGCCGCCGTAAAGGGTATCGTCCCCTAAACCGCCATCGATTAAATCATTGTTTTGATTGCCATTAATCCAGTCATTGCCGTTAAAACCAAAGATTTGATCGTTTCCTTTTTTGCCACTTAAAACGTCATCGCTGCTATCACCGTTTAAAGTATCATCGCCATCGTTGCCGATTTTTTGATCTGGGGAATTGTTGACTAATTCTATCCCACTTTCCGGGAAGGATTCCTGGGAGAAGTTACTATCTACGCTGTTACGAATTGTTGGATCTTTGACTGTAGATGACTGAATTTGTGCATCTAAGGATGCACCTGTATTTTCGGCTATTGCTTCCTGAATTGTTTTATTTCCGGTTGCAACTTGCTGCAAATCTTTGGCGACTTCTCCTTGTGCAACTTGTTGAACTTTGGCAATTTGAGTTGCTGCATCTGCAAGTGGAAGGTTGCTAGATGCGATCGCCCTAACTCGCTGATTCCCTTCGGCAAGAATTTTAGCAACTTCTGGTGCCAGATCGGACGCTTTTTGTGCTTGCACTTGATTTGCTGTAGACTGAATGATGGTTTGCAACTGTGCGGGATTGGTTAAATCGACAGTGCCGGATTGAATTTGATTGGTAATAGTGGCAATAGTGCGATCGGCAATATCAATGATAGAGTTAGCTGAAATCCCACCAATTAAAATTGTCGTCTGAACAATAACATTTTGGATCTGACTGTGCGCTGCATAAACCGCCAAACCATTCGGATCGTTTTGAGTAATTGCCTGTAGCGGATCGTAGCTAGTCAAATCAATTGTTGACGGTACTCCAAATGCTGCTTTAACCTTAGTCTCTGCTTCATTAGGATTGATACCTTGTGCCACCATCTTCTCCATCAGAGTGGTCAAAGGTGTCACAACAGTAGCATCTGGTGTCGCTGTTAGTGGCGTTTGCTGTGGCAAATAAGTGGCAGTATTAATACCATCAGTAACTACCAATCTGCCTTCATCTGCTTCTAATTCGCCATTGTTGTTTTTATCAAATTCTGAGAGAGATACATCTAAGTTAAAACTGCCATCAGCATTACTAATAGTGAAGGGTTCTTTCTCATCTTGAATGCCATTAAAGTTGCCATCAAAGAAGACTTTTGCTAGCGTGATGTAACTTTGAGTGACTGTACCAACCTTGCCAGAACTTTCTCCATTACCAAAACTTGCTAACCGGAATGTAGCAAGGCGCTTATCATATACTTTACCTAGTAAAAAAACATTAACTTCCAACCCAAGAAAAGCATTTATTTGACCTGATACTTCAAACAATTTCCAGGGTGTGCTAATGCGGGAAGCAATTTCAGAACCTCGAATTTTCCCATCACTCGTTCTGTTATTTTCACCAACATCTACTAAGTCAATACCGACTATTCCTTCAATTCCACCTTTGGGATGAATAGAAATCACAAATATATCTAAGCCTACACCAACCGCGATGCTAGCGTTGAGCTTAAGTTCGTCAACATCGGGGCCAGTACCATCGGGATTTGCCCGATCGCTCACGTAAAATCCATCTAAGACCTTGTAAGCTGAATCAGGGACAAATTTATCATTTTTCCACTGCTTCAGTCCCACAGTATCATAGCCAAATGCGAGGTCTGCTGAACCCTTTAAGTTTCCTGCTATCAATCCTGATATTGGCCCCCATATCGGAAATTTTTGACTAATGTTAAAATCAAACCCTAGCGGCGGCATATCATAGGTAAACAGCGCAGGATCTTTTCCTAAGAGTAAGTCGATCGCAGTGGTAGGATTCTTTAATAATGGCACTTCCAAACCTGTGATACTGGGAAATGCGTTGAGAAATTGTTTGGTAATACCGCCAGTTGTAGAATTAATCTGCTGGCCGATATTTGGGACTATATCTTTCGCGAAATAACTAGCATCTTTCAAACTAGAATCTTTATTAGAAACATCAAGATTTCGCAGACGGTAGGAACCCATATCAATCCCTAAATTTCCGGGAGTATTGGCGATGCGGCTTGCCAACTGAGAAACACTGTCTATCTGAACAACTGCATCCAAAAAGCCAGTAACTAGGGAACCTCCAGATAGTGTAGCTGCTAATTCTAGTACCGTAACTTTACCATCTCGATTCTTATCAAATGGCTTAGCTATTCCTAGTGCAGACAGTAATTTAGTGTCTGCATTCAAGAAGTTGATCACTGGTCTGAAAGGTGAGATAATATCAGATACTTTGCCGAGAACTGGTTTTGCAAAGTTACTGACAAAACTTCCTAAATCGAGTTTGACATTATTGAAATCGACTATCGGTGCAGGAAGTCCTGCAAACGGATTAGTTGTCAACAGCGGAGTGACTATATTTCCTAGATTTGGAAAAGTAGTGAATGAGGTAAAATCATTAGATTTCGCTGTTTTTGAATTAGATAATTCCTGTGACAAACTGAAGGAATTGTCAGAATCTGAAGTGTTAATTGATTCAGATATTTCAGTGGATTTGGCAGATTTGAGATTCTCAAATACTGACGTATTCGCCAATACTTGTGAGGCGGGACTCGTGAAGCGGCGCTGAGTTTGCAGTTCCCCATTTTGATAGTTAATCTCAGGCCAACTTGCTGCCAAATCAAATGTATAGGAGGGAATTGCTGAATTACCATTAATGCTAGTTTTTGCATTCAGTCCGAGATTAGCCTTGGCACTTGCATTCGACTCAAATAAGTCTTTAGGCCGATACCTACCGTTTAACTCGGACAGGGTTAAACGGTTGCCATCGTCAGCACCTCCGAGGTTATCCAAATCTTTGAGTTTTACTTCAAAACTGCCTTTGACTTCTGTAGGGTTTTGGGAATCATTTTGAAATTCAGCTTCTAGCAAACCCAAGTCTGCTTTGGCTTGAAATGTCTCAGGTAGCCGGAAATTCATGTCGGCTTTTACTTTTGTGCGATCGGTATCTATATAGCAACCAAAATCTTTGTTGACACCTATACCTAAAGACAATTCGTAGTCGATGAAACGTGCTTTATTGAATGTAGTATTGGCGAGTAAATCGGTAAGATTTTTAGGGAGTGCTATCTGCAATTGAGATGAGAGATTGCTAGCGACTTTCAACGAATTTAATTCTGGGTTGAAAGTTTCTAAGTTATTGCTGGTGTCATCGAAATTTTCCAACTCTGAATCGCTATTTGAGTCGGGATTGACTGACTGAATACTTTGTAGCACCCTTGGATTAAAAACCTTAGCAATATCGACTTTCTTTTTAGGCGGTTGCTTGACTTTTAACCCCAAAGCTGGCAATCCTAAATCGTCAGCTAGTGTCACATTGTCTAACTTGTATGCTTTGCCAACAGTAATCTGCAAGTTGTTGTCATCGGTGCTGGAATTCCCGCTAACTCCAACCGAGAAACCTGACCCTAGGGCATTCTGAATAGTTTTTTGCAACTGATTCGGGCTTAAGTCGTTGGCATTTTTAACTGCATTAATTAAATTGCTTTTGAAGTCACCGAAGAAATCTGGAGAAACATCACTGAGTCTGCCTAGTATTGGTAATTTAGTCTTGCGTAGTTGGCTATTGACGATGCTATTAAGCTGATTTAATCCTGGTTCTAAACCGCACCAAATTGGATCATCAGATTTGATTGTTGGAGGTGTTGGTGTTGGTGTTGTTATTGGTGGTGGTGTTGGTGGTGGTACTGGTGTTGTTATTACTGGTGTTGGTGTTGGAGATTTTGGTATTGGAAATACTGGTATTAAAGTTGTTATTGGAGTTGTTATTGGAGTTGTTATTGGAGTTATTATCGAAGTTGTTGGAAATATTGGTATTGGTGTTGGTGTTGGTATTGGTGTTGGAGGTTTTGGAGTTGTTATTGGAATTATTGGTGTTGGGGTTGGAGGTGTTGGTGTTGGAGATATTGGCGCAGTGTCGTTATCAGTAATGGCGACGCTAACAGGCAAAATCGCGATGCTGTTATAGTTAGTATCAGCACTCGCAGCGGTATGAGAAACATTGCCTGCATGATTTCCTTCGACAACCGCATCGTCTGTAGCCGTTACTGTGACTGATTTCGCCACATTCCAGTTAGTAGCGTCGAAAGTAACAGAGGCGATCGCACTTATTTGATTCCCCCCGTCAAAACTGATAGTAACTGGTGCTGTTGGCTGCGAATTTAACTTGAGTGTATAACTGCCTGTTGCACCGCCTTCCGTAGCTGTGATATTCTGTTGTGAAATACCCACACCTGCTGTATCGTTGTCAGCAATCGTGGCAGTTACAGGAGAAATTGTCAGGTTGTTATAATTAGTATCTGTGCTGACAGACTTGTGAGCGATCGTGCCACTACGACTTCCTTGAGTTATGCTGTCATCGATCGCCTTAACAGTCACATTTTGAGCAACATTCCAATTATTTGGCGTGAAAGTGACAGATGCGATCGCATTTATTTGATTCCCAGCTTCAAAGTTAATCGTAACTGGTGCAGTAGGTACGCTAGTCAAAACCACGCCGTAGGTAGCCGTTGCGCCGCCTTCAGCAATAT
This sequence comes from Oscillatoriales bacterium, assembly GCA_043718495.1. GTDB lineage: Bacteria > Cyanobacteriota > Cyanobacteriia > Cyanobacteriales > Microcoleaceae > Microcoleus. The sequence goes on from JAYSVM010000043.1 coordinate 33,993, forward strand.
TTGTACTGCCTGCCGATTGCACGATAGAAACACCGGGGCTATCGTTATCAGTAATCGATGCCGTCACATCGGGAATGGCTTTGCCGTTATAATTAGCATCGCTACTGGTAGCTGTGTGAGCGATCGTGCCGCTGTGGGTTCCTTGTGCTACACTGTCATCGATCGGAGTCACAGTCACTGTTTTCTCAACATTCCAATTAGTGCTGTCAAAAGTAATAGGCGTAGCGATCGGATTGAGTTGATTCCCAGTATTGAAACTAATACTAACTGGTGCAGTCGGTTGCGAAGTTAGCTTGATTTTGTAACTGCCAGTTGCACCGCCTTCCGTAGCAGTTATGTTTGTAGGTGTAAGGCTGAAATCTGCCGTGTCGTTATCAGTAATGGCGACACTGACACCCGGAATTGTGATGCCGTTATAATTAACATCGCTACTGGTAGCAGAATGGGCGATCGCACTTGTATGATTTCCTTCAACTAAACTATCGTCAACCGCTTTTACCTGCACAGTTTGAGCGAGATTCCAATTATTCGGGGTAAAAGTAAGTGCGGTAATTGGTTGGATTTGACTGTCTGTAGCTAAGTTAATTGTAACAGGTGCGATCGGTTGAGTATTTAACTTAATGCTGTAATTACCATTTGCACCGCCTTCAGTCGCAGTCGCAGTAGTCGGAGTAATGCTAACGCCTGCGCTGTCGTTATCGGTAATATTAGCATTGACCGTGTTGCCAGCAGTATCATTGACCGTAAAACTAACACTTGCCCCGTTATACTTAGCGTCGGTACTTGTGGCTGTATGGGCGATCGGGCCATTATGTGGCGAAGCTTCAGCTACGATATCATCAACGGCACTGACTGTCACGGTTTGCGGTACAAACCAGTTAGCTGGAGTGAAACTAATGCCAGCAATCGGTTGAATTTGAGTGCCGGTATTGAGTGCGATCGCCACATTTGCAGTAGGCTGATTAGTTAGCACAACTGTATAAGTATCAGTCGTCCCACTTTCAGCTACATTAGTGCTACCACCCGACTCAACAATCTTTACCTGCGGCACCCCAGCAATTATCTTAGTAATAAAAGCATCAGAATCACCTCCCCCATTCACCGCTTGCAAAGGATTAGCCGTCGGCAAATTAGTAGAATTAGTACCTCCACTCACATAAACTTCACCAGCAGCATTCACCGCAATACCACTACCATAATCATCGCCAGTTCCGCCAAAATAAGTAGAATCAACTAAGGCAGAACCAGAGGAGTTAATACTTGTAACAAAAGCATCCTTTCCGCCACCAATGATACTTTGAATAGCATTTCTGGTCGGGAAATTAGTTGAATTCGTTTCCCCAGTCACATAAACATTATTCGCATTGTCTACAGCAATCCGATAGCCCTTGTCATCTCCACTACCACCCAAATAAGTTGAATAGATCAAAGTATTACCCGCAGCACTCAGTTTGCTGATAAAAGCATCATTTACACCTGCATTAGCCGCTTGAATTGGATTAACTGTAGGAAAATTAATTGAGGTGGTAGTTCCCACAACATAGGCATTTCCAGAACTATCTACACCGATACCAACACCTTGATCGTCGCCAATGCCACCTAAATAAGTTGAATAATTACGAATACCAAACGGGTCAAATTTACTAATAAAAGCATCATATTGACCGCCTCCATTTGTAGTCTGAACCGGATTAGTCAACGGTAAGTTAGTTGAATAAGTAATTCCAGAAACATAGGCATTACCATTACTATCTACTGCAATGCCTTGACCTTCATCGCGATTACTACCGCCGAAATAAGTAGAATAAACTAAACCACTGCCCGTGGGATTAACTTTAGTAATAAACGCATCAATATTACCTCCAATTTGAGGTTGAGAGGCATTGGCAATGGGAAAATTGTCGCCTGTCGGTCCAGTAACATAAGCATTTCCATTACTATCTACAGCAATGCTAGTGCCTAGGGCACTCCCGTTACCGCCCAAAAAAGTAGAATAAACTAGAGAATTCCCGGCCACATTGAGTTTAGTTGCCGCAGCATTGTAAGTAGTTGCTGTGGGTTGAAAAGAACCCGGTGTAGTTGGATAACCCGGATCTACTTGTCCGGTTAAATAAGCATTACCTTGACTGTCTACCGCAATCCCAATACCGTATTCATTGCCTGTACCGCCGATATAAGTAGAGTAAATTAAGGCAGTTCCTTCAGGGTTAATTTTAGTAACTAAAAAATCAGCTTGACCTGCTGGCGTAGTTTGGTACGCACCGGGAGTAGTCGTAAAATTGTTAACAGTAGTGCCAATAATGTAAGCCGCACCTGTGCTATCTACGGCGATGCGGTTGGCGCTGTCAGAGGTGCTGCCGCCTAGATACGTGGAGTAAGCTAAAACTGGGTCAATAACTAGGGGTTGAGTGCGATCGAACTCTCCCAAACTAAAACCTACTTGACCGTTTCCTAATAAATTATAAGCTGCGGGAACATTCACCCGCTGTCCGTTGATGTCTTGATAAACTATCGGTGCGTTATCAATTAATTCGCCTAGCTGTGTCTCTAATATCAGTGCGCCGTCGTCACGTAACCGGATGTTGTTAACACCAGTATAATTCATCTTAATTTGACTCGGATCGGCAAAAGGTGCAACCAAAAACTCGCTCTTAAGTTGTCCTTCAGTGCCTTTGAAAACGCGGTCAATTCCTTGATAGACGTTTTGATAAACAACGCCGTTAAAAGTAGGAACGTCTGTGTGCCATTGACTGGAATCTTCGCCTAAAATAAAGTTAGCAAATCCCGGCAATTTTTCTAGCCCGGAAATTGTGGGATTCGGGTTGCTGTTGGCTAAGCTGCTGCGGACAACTGAAGAATTTGTGGCTTGATTCCCCGGTTCATTTGATTTTTGGAAAGCGGTAAAGGTGATTTCATTGGGAGTGAAATAGATACTGTGGCCGGCACCTTTTACCTGGAATTTCACATGAGGGTCTGTTTGTCCAGCATTTGCAATAAAACTTAAGGGAATTTGACCGTAAGATGCTTGTGAATTTTGAGAGTTCATAGCTGATACCCCTGGTTTGTGTTATGTCCGTAAGTATACAGAAGCACTAGCTCGGTTGTATTGTAAATTCTTGCGGAAAATTTACGAAAAATACAATTTTCTTGCGAAATTTCTCGGATTTCGATGAATAATTGTAACAACGCCTACGGGCTCGGTATATCGTAGGGTGCGTCGCCATCAATCATCTATTTCACAAGTTTGGTATATCGTAGGGTGCGTCGCCATCAATCATCTATTTCACAAGTTGCAAAATTTGACAGCGACGCACCCTACACAATATGTTGTGTCCTTTGGCTAAAATTAAAGTGAATCGCGATATTTCTTGGGAGTCACACCGACGATTTTGCAGAAAGTTTTGCTAAAATGACTTTGGTCGTTAAATCCGACTTGCTGCGAGATATATGCTATTGATAAATCTTGCCTTTTTAATAACTGTTTTGCTTTTTCAATCCGGCACTTTGTCACATAATTATGGGGCGTACTTTCAGTTGATTGTTTGAACAAACGACTGAAATAATAAGGACTCATTTGCCCTAAGTTAGCTAGTTCAGCCAAGTGCAAATCTCGGTTTAGGTGGTCATTTATGTAGTTGATAACTATCTGCAATTTGACAGGTTCGAGACCGCCTTCAAAATCTCGGAGATACGGTTTTTGTACACAATAGCGGTGCAGTATGTGCATTGAAAGCGCGTTTTTCAGTGCATCGACATAAAGAGTACCGTTTATCCCACCTGATTCGAGTTCGGTTTTGAGGGCCCAGGCTATGCCGAAAATTAACGGATCGTAGATTTGCCAGTGTGGTATTATTTCAATAAGGCTTGAATTAGTTGATTCGTAAACTGTTTTGTCGAAGTCGATGGGGTCGATCGCGATCGCGATAAATTCAGAATCTTCGACACTACCTAGCTGAAAATGAGTACCAGCGCCACCGATGAAAATTTCTCCACCTTGCGGATGTTCGCTAGCGTAGTGTTTCCCGTTAAGTATTCCTGATATTCTAGCTGAATTGAGTGCCAAGCCAATACTGTGTTGTTGGAAATAGTGTTTGGGGCCTTCGTTTGGCGGCTGACGGTGATATTCGACGTGAATTCCCTCCCATTTTGCTTCGTGACTCGACAGAATTGGGGGACGCGGAAGAATCGATTCCATCGCGTCTTTCTGGGCAAAATCAAGAATTAACTGTTTCTCTGGGGACATAGCTTACACCTGCTGCGGTAGTTGCTATATCATATATTTCTGAAGCAGGGAAAACGCATTTCATATCAAATCTGGTAGCATCGGAATAATATAGAGGAGACGGCAGTGCCGTGTCCCTACCACGATTAATTGTAGGGACACAACACTGTTGTGTCCTAATTTCTACCACGATTAATTGTAGGGACACAACACTGTTGTGTCCTAATTTCGGCTACTAATAATTCCGATGCAATCGAAAACGATATCAAAAGATTACCGCGAGATAAAATGTGCCCAAACATTACCATCTGGCCCAGCAACTTGATTGATATAACTATAGGGATACATCAACTTTCTACCCTCAGTATCCCTGTAACCAGTCAGTGCATCTCCCCACGGATCTTGCGCGATATAACCCTGAGAATTGTAGCCGATTAAGGTGATAATATGACCAGCGGCTGTAAAATCTCCAGCTAAAACTATTGGCCGCCGATTCAATAATTCCGATCGCACATCAGCCCATTTTCGAGTCGTACTAAAACTGGTTTTGAAGCCGTAAGCCTTAATCAGCGACGAAAGTACGCTATGATCCGTTTGTGAACCTTGACCCGCATAGTCAAAACACCACTGCAATAACTCATCCTCCAACTGTCCGCCCCACTTAGAACGAACACCGTAATAATAAAGCACCATTGCGATCGCAGTTACATTACAAGTAGACCAATCAAAACGCGGATTATCACGCTGGGAAAAATATGGCACATTCAATTCCACATTGTTCGGAATTGGATCGAAAACTTTATCACCCCGCTTAAACTGAACAGAAGTAGGAACAACAAAACCTGTATTGCCAAAATTAGGCAGTTCTTCAGTCAGAGAAATCTTCAGATGTGTTCCTTCCAAACCGTAGCTTTCTACACCATAAACTCGACCTAAAGGCAGTGTTACTCTTTCTGTCGCACTCAATTTATTAGCATCAACAGGTTGTTTTTTGAACAAAGTTGGTTGTAGCATCGTTATCGTCAAAGCATCCGGGTCAAAAGTAACTTCTTTCCCAGATTTTTTAATTTGAATGTTCCGCCAATAGATAAATCCAACATTACCAAAATTGGGAATAGACTCAGCCAAAGTTACCCGGAAATGACCCAAAATGCAGGCATAGCCAGTAATTGCATAGGTACTACCTAAAATCAAGTCAGCAACCTGATTTGCTGGGAGTTTAGATGAATCTTGAGGTGAACCTTTAATTTGGGTTGTTTGAGTTACTAAAAGTTGAGCACTGATGTTTGTATTCGGCACATCAGCTAGGTCAAATTTGAGGATTTTTGTACCCTTTGCCAATTGAACATCAGACTCGTAAAAATAGCCAAAAGTGCCGATCGGGATAATTGCCGCATCCAGTACCACCTTGAGATGTCCGTCAATAAATCCGTACTTGCTAATAGGCAAAGTTTGCCCAGCTTTCACCAGAACTTTTTGCTGATTATTTAGCCGAGAAGAGTCAACAGGAGCTACCTTAAATAAGGTATCAGAAAGTATTTTTAAAGTCAAACCTTTGCCGACAGTTAGCGGATCGGAACTTACGGTAATATAAATGACTTGACTACCAGTAACATTGCCTTTGCTATCAGTTGCCCGGAGTCGCAGCCACCGAGCTCCTGGCACCTTGAATCCTTGGGGTAAATCCACTTGCCAAGTGCCGAGAGTTTGGTTTAAAGTGACATTGAGGGCAAACTTATCCTCGGCGATTACTTCAACTTTGACTGCTTCTTGTTTGTCAAAATTACCAGAAAGTGCGATCGCCTGATTGATCAAAACTTCCGTCGGGCCTTGATAAGTTAAATTCGGTGCCGGATTGAAAGATTTGCCACCACGGGAAAACTGCACGAAATCGGGATAAATAAAACCCGTATTTCCAAATGGTGGTAAATTTTCGGTAAGCGATACTTTAATGTGGCCTTGTTCGATCGCAAATCCACTAACTCCGTAAATTATTCCCGCAGGTAAAGTAATTTTTTCTGGTGATTGCAAAGTCGCTGCATCCACAGGCCGTTTTTTAAACGCAGTAGTTTTGACAACAGTCATGGTAACTGCATTTTTGTCAAAAGGAATTCCTCTCCCATCTTGCAAAATTTGGACGTGCTGCGAGTAGAGAAAGCCGGAGTTTCCTAAACTGGGAATTGCGCGATCGAAGGTGACTCGGAAGTGATTTTCTACGCAAGCATAGCCTAGGATATTGAAGGTTTCTCCCTGGCTTAAGTCTACTTTTTGATTTGGCGCTAAAGTCGCTGAATCAGCGGGACTGAGCTTCAGTTTACTTTTCTTGACTACCCACAGTAACTGGGTTCCCGGTGGTGGTGTTGGTAAATCAGTGCGATCGAATCTGAGAACTTTTGCACCTTTGGTTACAAGTATATGTTCTTCATAGAAGTAGCCGGATTGCCCAAGGGGAGCAATGGGATTTTTGAGGTTTACTTTGAGATGTCTATCATCTAATTCATAATCTGTGAGAAAATAGGTTTGACCTGCAATTGTGTCTGCTTTTTGTTGATCATTGAGATTAGCTGATGCGATTGTTCCCGCTTTGAATTTGGTATTTTGGAGGACAATTAATCTCAGCAAGGGCTCAGAGGAATTAGTCGCAGGATTAACTTTAACATTAACTGTTTGTTCACCGATCACTTTGCCTATTTTATCCATTGCTTTAATTTGCAATGTGCGAATCCCAACGCTATCGAATCCTTTTTCTAAACTGATACTCCAACTACCTGTAGATGGATGAATCTCTACATTCAGGGCTGTGGTTCCTGTCGTTGCAGAAATCGCAGTAACTTGATTTTTATCAAAAATGCCAACTAGGGATGTGGCTCGATTTGCCTCGATTTCTTGAGGGCCTAAGTATGTCAAAATACTGGTACTGTTTGTCATCTCAATCTCCCTTAGTGATGTTTGCAGTTAAATCGGGGTTTAAAATTGGCACAAATCTGGTAATTGTTCAGCCATAACAAGGATAGCTTCTGATTTTATCAACACAACTGCGCGATCGCAAATAAAACCGCCCCTAGATTTAGTCTAAGGGCGGTAAGTGTCTTTGAGTGCGATCGTTACACAATTGTGACAAGAATATCTTGAGCGTGAGAGTCAACCTTCATAGTTTCCCCTTCATAAACCTGAATGATTTTGGCGGTACCGTCGATGACGAAGGTAACACGCTTGGCATAATCGCCTTTCTCAACATCGTAAGCTTTGGTAATCGCGCCATCGACATCTGCTAATAACTGAAAAGGCAAATCGTATTTCTCTGTGAACTTTTGGTGTGATTCTTCGTTGTCGCGACTGACACCGAGAACTACAATATCTTTACCCTTGTATTCTTCGTGGGCTGCTTTGAAGCTTTGGGCTTGTCTGGTGCAGCCTGGTGTATCATCTTTGGGGTAGAAATACAAGATGACGGTTTTGCCGGCGAATTCGGAAAGGGATACTGTTTTGCCATTCGTGTCTTTGGCGGTAAACTGAGGTGCTGCACATCCAACTGGTAATGTCATAGTTTTGTGTTTGTTACGATTTGATAGATGTATTTTAACTCACATCTTGCACCATTCTCAAGAACGGGCTCTCCGGCCCGTTCCACAAGAGATGAATTTTTTTGTGGAACAGGCATCTTGACTGTTTATGACATTTAATTAAATTTCAGCTTTGCAACTCAGAAATGCGATCGCCTAAAAAAGCTTTTACAGCCAAACTCTTCTAACTTGTCATAAAATAGAAGAGACATCCTATATTAATTCCCTACCATGTCGATCGCCGTCATTAAAGAACATATCGAAATCACCCCAGGAATCTGTGGGGGAAAACCCCGTATCGTCGGACATCGCATCCGAGTTCAGGATATAGTTGTTTGGCACGAACAAATGGGAATGTCACCAGATGAAATTCTGTATCACTATCCGAGTATTACTTTATCTGATATCTATGCAGCTTTAGCCTATTATCACGATCGTCGAGATGAAATTCGCTCTGCGATCGAAGCAGATGCAGAGTTTGCCAGCCAATTGAAAGCTCAAACCCCATCGCTATTGCAACAAAAATTAAAAAATCGTCAACATGGCTAAGATAAAATTTCATCTAGACGAAAATATAACTCTTGCCATAGGGAATGGATTGCGAAGACGTGGAATTGATGTCACCCCAACTCCAGAACAAGGAATGATCGGGCAATCCGACGAACAACAATTAGCATTTTCCCTGTCTCAAGAGCGAGTAATTTTTACCCAAGATACGGATTTTTTAAGACTGCATCATGCGGGTCTTTCTCACGCGGGTATTGTTTACTGTCCGCAAACCAGTAAATCGATTGGGGAAATTTTGCAAGGATTAGTATTAATTTGGGAGGTACTGAATGCTGAAGAAATGAACAATCGTTTGGAGTATTTGTAAAAATAGGCGATATAGTTCGATCGCCTTTTTTTTGTCTTGACTTGCGGGGATCGCGTGTTAGATTATCGGTGTGTGTTCCTGATTTTTCGATTCGATTAAAATTAATTTACCATATCAAATATGATTGATTTATACAGTGTGATCATCAGAAAAAGTGCAAATTGTTGGGTTTCTTTGTGTTTAGAAAATGGATTGGTGGGGCAAGGCAATACTCCAGAACAATCTATCGATAAACTCAAACAAGCTATTGAGTCATTTTCCGAAGTTTATGAATCAGAGTCTGATGTCTATCTCAGCCCTCTTTCTATTAATGAATTACACGAGTTTCTAACTTTAGAAGATGCGGAAGCTTCAGAGACTTATGAATTAAGGAAAGTTTATGCCTAAAAACCTTCCATCTTTAAAACCTAAAGCATTATAGCAATTGCCTAGTCAATACCCCAAGCTTTAAGTTGTTTTGTAACTGATTGGATCGGAAAAGCAAGGGCAGAACCAGATCCATCTTGCCCTTGATTCTGTTGAGAGTTAGAACCCCACACAACGCCAACAACGCGATTTTGCTGGTCTAATACGGGACTCCCAGAATTGCCGGGGACTGAAATAGCAGACATTCGTAACTCTTGGTCAGTCTGGTTGATCGCTTCTCCTGTTGCAACTGTCGAATAATCGGTGCTGTAGGGATACCCAATAATGCGGATAGGTGCATTGAGGGCAGCAGGCGTTGAGGATCTAGCTAAAGGCTTAATATCCCTCGGAATGTTAGTGACTTCTAGTAAAGCTAAATCTAGCTTGTCAGAGGCAGCAGTAATTTTAGCAATCTTAGCGGGTAGCCGCTTGCGGACTTCACCCGAATGCGGTTCACTGTAAAATTGAACTTCGATTTTTTGATCGCTCTGGGCCCTATTTTTGTTAGGCGTTGCCACATGACGGTTGGTAATAATCCAAGCTTTATTTCCCTGCCGTTTTACCACCCAGCCAGTACCCGACTCTAAGCCGGAAGAACTTTTAACAATAACTCGGACAACAGACCGCTTGAATAAAACTAAAGGTTCATTTTTTAAACTGGGTAATCGCTCTGGACTGGTCAACAATTGCGGGTTTTCCCGCATAGCTAAAAGGCGCATTGTCTCTTTAAGTAAGATTACAGCGTACATAGAGTTTGGAGCTAATGCAGTTGCTATGCCACAGACTTGAAGTGCTTGATCAAACTTCCCTTGTTGCTGTAAAATAAAAGCTAAATTGAGATGAGATTGGAGATTTTTGGGGTTAAGTTGAATAGCTTGGCGATAGGCTGCGCTCGCCTTATTTAGTTTCCCCTGCTTGTGTAAACTCACGCCCAGGTAGTTATAGGCAGCGTCATTTTTAGGGTTGAGTTGAATTGCTTTTTGATAGGTTGCGATCGCCTTGTCTCGTTTCCCTAAATCGTCCATCGCAGAGCCGAGATAGATATAACCATTGATATTTTTATTCTCCTCTGGTTCAAGTTCACTCACCTTTTCATAAGCCATTCGTGCCTCATCTAGCTTGTTTAGCTTGCTCAGAATATAGCCTATTCGGCGATAATAAAAAGCGCGGTCTTTTTGATCTGGTTCGATTTCAATAGCCTTTCGGTAAGTGGTGACAGCTTCATTTAATTTGTTCTGTTCATCCAACAGATTAGCTAGATTTGCGTAACCAGCGGCGGCGGGATCTTTGTCACCAATTTCTATCGCTTTTTGCCATGCAGCGCTCGCCTCTTGCGGTTTCCCCGCATCTTTGAGCGCATTGCCCAAATTAACGTAAACCGTAGCATATTTAGGGTAGATTTTTACCGCTTGGCGATAGGCTGCGATCGCCTCATCTAATCTCCCCTGTTCCTGTAAAGCCCAACCTAAACTGCTGTAACCTTCGGCATAATTGGGATTTTTTTGGATGGCTTGGCGGTAAGCTGCGATCGCTTCATCTTGTTTGCCTTGGTAGGAGAGCGTATTAGCCAGATTATTATAAGCTTCCACATAGTTTGGATCTATTTGGATGGCTTGGCGGTAAGCGGAGATCGCTTCATCAAATTTCCACTTGTTGTAGAGCCCTTTACCGAGTTCGTTGTAAGCCCAAGCCCACTGAGGGTTAACTTTGATTGCTTGGCGGTAAGTTGCGATCGCCTCGTCGTGTTTCCCCTGCTTAATCAGTGCTTTACCTAAATATCGATAAGTAGAATCATATTCGGGGTAAAGTCGGATAGCTTGGCGGTAAGCTGCGATCGCCTCCTCAACTTTACCTTGCTTACTCAAATTATCGCCGAGAATGTAGTAAAGGCTCGCATCCCAAAGATTAGGTTGAATAGCTTGCCTAAAAGTCTCTGTGGCTTCATGTTCAGCCTTTTCGCCACTCTGCACAATCGCTTGAACAATATAAGCAAAGGAGGTGAGACGATTGGTAAACCACGGCAGTGTCGCCGCCACGTATAAGAATAAGAACACTGAGGTTAACTTGGGAAAGAATTTTTGAGGCACTTTTGGTAAAGGCATAATCTTTCTTTATTTCTAAGTTCGATAAGCCTAGTCTACTTCCTCTGAACTTGATATGCTTTTCACAACTCCACTTTGACTCTAAATCTGTAACAATTAAAAATATAGTAACTATTCAGAGGTTTTTTGAATGACTTTTATCCCATCCGAAGCGTTTAAATCTATTAGTTATCCCAGCCGCACTGTCAAAAGAGCCGATCGCGCGATCCGGTGCAGCCCTTTTCAATTACACTTCTTCCAGACCATCCGTGAAACCAGTGTTTTCTTGACCACTATCGCCTCAAATTCCGGTGTTGAAAGCGGCTACACCCGATCGCCCGTAGCCGAACTCGCAGCCGAAAACTCCCTGCTGTGGCTGATCCAAGTCGGCGTACTGCGGCGGGAAGTAGACGGACAAGGGATTACCGACAGTTTTCGCCTCACGCCCCTGGGCCGCCAACTTGTGGAAAAATGGGAACAGGAAGAAGATAAGGTGCCGAATGCTTCATTGTGCGATCGTCTAGGAAATGCCGTTAGCCGCGGGTTGGGACTATTTATGTAATACAATACTGATGATCCATCCACTACAAACGGTAATGGTTCAAACCCCGACGAAACCTTTGACTCTCGACGAATTTCTCCAACTGCCAGAAACCAAACCCGCCAGCGAATTCATCAATGGTCAAATTATCCAGAAACCTATGCCCCAAGGAAAACACAGCACGATTCGAGGAGATATCGGTGCTGACATTAACCGGGTACTCAAACCGCAACGCATCGCCCGCGCCTATTCAGAATTGCGCTGTACCTTTGGCGGTCGATCGACTGTTCCCGATGTTAGTGTGTTTACTTGGGAACGAATTCCTCGCGACGAAAAGGGGGAAGTCGCTAACACCTTCGCCATCGCGCCTGACTGGACAATCGAAATCCTCTCCCCCGATCAAAGTCAAACCAAAGTCGTTCGCAACATCCTTCACTGTCTCGCCCACGGAACTCAGATGGGCTGGTTGATTGACCCCGATGAAAAATTAGTCTTTGTCTATTTTCCCGATCGCACGATAGCATTTTTTGAAGAACCGGGCGATCGCATCCCCGTTCCACCCTTCGCCGAATCCTTCAATCTCACTGTCGGTGAAATGTTCGGTTGGCTGAGAAATTAGGACACGGCAGTGCCGTTTCCCTACAAGATTATTTTGGGTAGGGACACGGCACTGCCGTGTCCAATATCATTGTATGATTTTAACCACAGAGGCCGCAGAGGGCGCAGAGGAAGAGAAGAGAGAGTTCTCTGCGGATTTGGTTTGATCGAATGTGCGGTCGATCGCCTATACTGGGATATCTGGTTGTCAGCTCTTCAAGGACGAGAGAGGACTAAATTCCTCACCACAAACTAATTATGATTATTTAACCGGACTTGATATCAACTCTCAAATAACCGCTAACTACTAACAACTAACTACAGAAAACGTTTCACAAAAATGGAAGCTAAATCTTACAAAGACAGCGTAAACCTGCCCAAAACCAAGTTTGAAATGCGCGCCAACGCGGTCAAACGGGAACCGGAATTGCAACAATTTTGGGCAGACGAACACATCTACGATCGACTTTCTCAGGATAATCCAGGCGACTTGTTCATCCTCCACGACGGCCCGCCCTACGCCAACGGTTCACTTCACATTGGCCACGCCCTCAACAAAATCCTCAAAGATTTTATCAATCGCTATCAGATGCTATGCGGCAAAAAAGTTCGTTATGTGCCCGGTTGGGATTGTCACGGATTGCCGATCGAACTTAAAGTATTGCAAGAAATGAAGTCAGCCGATCGGCTCAATCTTACTCCGATCGAACTTCGTCGCAAAGCCGCCGTTTTCGCCCAGCAAGCCGTGGAAAAGCAGCGCGATTCTTTCAAAACCTACGGCGTTTGGGGCGATTGGGAACATCCGTATTTAACCCTGAAGCCGGAATACGAAGCCGCCCAAATCGGTGTATTCGGTGAAATGGTACTCAAAGGCTACATCTATCGCGGTTTCAAACCGGTTCACTGGAGTCCGAGTTCCAAAACTGCCCTCGCCGAAGCCGAATTGGAATATCCCGAAGGCCACACATCGCGCAGCATCTACGTCGGCTTTCATGTCAGAAAGTTGTCAAAAACTTTGCAAGCGAAGCTCAAACGCTATATGCCGAGCCTCTGGGCAGCGATTTGGACGACTACTCCTTGGACAATTCCAGCCAACTTGGCGATCGCCGTTAATCCCGAACTGAATTATGCAGTGGTGGAACCGCCGGCAAATTCTAATATCGCTCAACAATTCATGTTAGTGGCTGTCGATGCGGTCGATCGACTATCGGCAACTTTTAACACTGAATTAAAAATACTCGCCACCTTCAAAGGCAAAGAATTAGAAGGTTGTCAGTACAAACATCCATTGTTCGATCGCGAAAGTCCGATCGTTGCCGGCGGCGATTACATTACCGCTGATTCTGGTACGGGATTGGTACACACCGCACCGGGACACGGACAAGAAGATTTTATCGTCGGAAAACGCTGCGGTTTACCAGTTTTGACTCCGGTAGATGAAAGCGGAAATTTCACCGCCGAAGCTGGAGTGTTCGCAGGTTTAAATGTCCTCGGAAATGGCAATAGCGCAGTGATTGATGCCCTTGCCGAAGCAAATTGTTTGATTAAAGAGGAAAGTTACGCTCACTCTTATCCTTACGATTGGCGCACTAAGAAGCCGACAATTTTTCGGGCGACGGAACAATGGTTTGCGTCGGTGGAAGGGTTCCGCGATGAAGCTTTAAAAGCGATTTCCGGTGTTAATTGGATTCCCGCCCAAGGAGAAAATCGGATTACTGCAATGGTAGGCGATCGATCGGATTGGTGCATCTCCCGCCAACGGACTTGGGGTGTTCCGATTCCAGTATTCTACGACGAAGAAACTAGCGAACCGCTGTTGAATGCCGAAACCATCGCCCACGTACAAGCAATTATTGCTGACAAAGGTTCCGATGCTTGGTGGGAAATGTCCATCAATGAATTACTGCCGGAATCTTACCGCAACAACGGTCGCACTTACCGCAAGGGAACCGACACGATGGATGTGTGGTTTGACTCTGGTTCTTCCTGGGCCGCAGTTGCCGAAGGGCGATCGGAATTGAACTATCCTGCTGATATGTATTTGGAAGGTTCAGACCAACATCGCGGTTGGTTTCAATCCAGCTTACTGACAAGTGTAGCAACTAACGGCGTCGCTCCTTACAAAACAGTTTTGACTCACGGTTTTGTGCTGGATGAAAAAGGCCGCAAGATGAGCAAATCTGAAGGAAATGTCGTCGATCCAGCCGTCGTAATTAAAGAATACGGCGCCGATGTTTTGCGGTTGTGGGTGTCTTCGGTAGATTACTCGGCAGATGTGCCTTTGGGCAAAAACATTCTCAAACAGCAGTCGGATGTTTACCGGAAGATTCGCAATACAGCTAAGTTTTTGTTGGGGAATTTGCACGATTTCGATCCGGCAAAAGATGCTGTGGCTTACGAAGATTTGCCGGAACTCGATCGCTATATGCTGCATAGAATGGGCGAAGTTTTTGCGGAAGTCAAAGATGCTTTTGACAACTTCCAATTTTCCCGATTCTTCCAAACTGTGCAGAATTTCTGTACGGTGGACTTGTCGAGTTTCTATCTGGATATTGCCAAGGATCGACTGTACATCAGCGCTACGGATGCTCACCGCCGCCGGAGTTGTCAGACGGTGATTGCGATCGCTGTGGAGAATTTGGCAAAGGCGATCGCACCTGTGTTGTGTCACATGGCTGAGGATATTTGGCAATACATTCCCTATCCCACATCGCACAAATCAGTGTTTGAATCGGGTTGGGTGGAATTGGATGCGAAATGGCACAATCCCGAACTGGCGACTCGCTGGCAATATTTGCGGCAAGTGCGGGGCGAAGTTAACAAGGTTTTGGAACAAGCAAGGACTGAAAAGGCGATCGGTTCTTCCTTGGAAGCTAAGGTTTTATTGTATGTTCCTGATGTTGCAAAAAGGCTGCAATTGCAAGCTTTGAATCCTAGTAGTGATGAATTGCTGGCTTACGTGCGATCGCAAAATTCAATCATCGAGTTAGCCGCAGCCGAAAAAGCAAAAGCAATACAAGATCAACAGGAAGAAGCAGCGGCAAATGTTGCCAAAGTCTTGACAGAAACGACCATTCATGTTGAGGCGGAAACGATCGCAAAGGGCGATCGACCTTCTGAAGTCATCGAATATTTTGCCGTTGAACCACCGATTCCAGATGCACAACCAGCGTTCGATTTCGATAAAGTCGCTCAATTTGTGGCGAATCTACCCACCTACGCAGGCAATTTCTTCACAGAATACCAAAAACCTTTGGTGACAGTTGGATTGATAATCTCAGTGTTAGTAACGGCTAGAATCACCGCCGGGATGTTGGATACGATGAATCAGATTCCCCTGGTGGGAGGAGTTGCGGAAATCGTCGGTATCTTATTCACAATGTGGTTTGCTGTTCGTTACTTATTGTTTGCGGACAATCGTCAAGAAATTGCAGAGAAAATCAGTCTGCTGACAGCAGATGTGCTAGGGAAAACAACAGCGATTGCGATCGGGGAAACAGAGGCGATCGCAATAGAAAACCTCATCGAATCCAAGATTGTCGAAACACCTGAAGTTCCAAAAACCGTACTGGAAAAACCAGTAGCAGAACCGATCGTCAAAACACCCCAAATCCCGAAAACCGAAGTAATTGCAGTTGTACCCAAATCAAAGATTCCTGCTAAAACACCTGTAGTTTCTGATTCTGCAACAGTCAGCAACTGTGTAGACGAACTGCGGTATTTGTTTATCACTTCGGAAGTAGAACTAATAGAATCGAATGTAGTTCTGCAAGAATTGCCCTATAGCTTCCAATCTCCAGAGTTGGGAATTGGTGTTGTGAAAGCAAATGGCCAAAAGTGCGATCGATGTTGGAACTACTCGACTCATGTCGGAGAGTCGATCGAACATCCGCTAATTTGTGAACGCTGCGTTAGTGCAGTAGATGGACAATTCTAACGGCTTAGGCTGATAACGCACCCTACATTTAGATGTAATGTGCGTTATACGAAGTTTAGTAGGGGCGGGTTCGCCGAGATATTTGAGAAGTATCGACAAATTATATAAACCCGCCCCCACCCCACAAACAACTCTTTATTGACTACTACTGATAACGCACCCTACATTCAGATGTAATGTGCGTTATACAAAGTTTCGTAGGGGCGGGTTCGCCGAGATATTTGAGAAGTATCAACAAATTATATAAACCCGCCCCCACCCCACAAACAACCCTTTATTGATGATTACGGAATCATAAAATCAATGGCTTACAGCGATTTCAAACTAAGTAATGTAAGTAAAATATTTGAATTAACAATTACCGAGTCTTCCCAACTCCTAGCCGATGTTCCAGAAATAGAACCAAGCGAATTATTAACAACCATTCTCAAAGAAAATATCGATCTAGCTGTTTCAATTAATACCAAAAAAGCTCGCTCCGAAATGATTATAGCACCAATTCTCCTAGAAATTAGACGCAAATTAAATTATCATATAAGTCTATTTTCTGGAATCGAGTTTAATGTCGATTCCGCTAAAGGACTAAATGGATTTTGCGATTTTTTGATGAGCAATTCTCAGGAACAGTTGTTTATTTCCAGTCCCATATTAACAATTGTAGAAGCAAAAAATGATAATTTAAAAGCAGGATTAGGTCAGTGTATTGCTGAAATGGTAGCAGCACAATTGTTTAACCAACAAGAAGGTAATGAAATCTCGGTTATTTACGGCGCTGTGACAACTGGTACAGTTTGGCAATTTCTCAAACTCGAAAATAAGGTAGTTTCGATAGATTTAACCGAGTATTTTATCCGAGATATTCAGAAAATTATCGGGATTTTAATCAAAGCCATGAAGGGCTGAGGTAGGACTAATATCAAGTCCGCATTGTTTTGATGATATTAGTCCTAATTCAGAAATCTAGAGGCTAAACATCCTCTGGATCGATACCCATCTCCCGTAGCTTAGCAGCTAGCCGATCGGCCCGCAGCTTTTCCTGCTCGGCCCGCAGCTTTTCCTGCTCAGCCCGCAGCTTTTCTTGCTCGGCCCGCAGCTTTTCCCGCTCGGCCCGCTCGTCACCCGTTAGCAGCAGATTGCCATCGCTATCCCACCAACGCAGCCAGGGCAAGGTTTGATTGCCTTCGGGCCCGATCCAAATGCCCAATTCTACACCCATCGGACCGATCGAATAATGGCCACGCTGATTGGCTGCAACGAGTTGATAGTGATTTGCGATTAGTTCATAAACTTCGACGGCGGCTTTCTCCACTTCATAAATCGCATAGAAAGGAATCCGAATCGCCTGTTCGTAAACCCAAAACTTACCAGTTTTGGTTCCCTCAACGGCTGAGGGAGGTGTCGAATTGCGCTCTTCTGACCCATTTCCTGACACAAACTCGATCGCAATCAATGGCGCGACAAATTCTTTCCACAACACATAAGAGCGCCGCCCGACTCCATCCAACAACGGTGGTACATTCGGCACATAGAACCAGTCCGGTGCTTCTGCGCCTTTTTCCGGTGGGTCAGTCAAGCGCCAATAAATCCCACAATCTTGACCAATCGCGTATTGTCCATCCGGGTGTAGTCGATCGAGGATAGGACGAATCGAACTGGTGAGGAGCAAACTTTGGGGATGTTCTTGGAAATTTTTCACAAATGTACCATCTGACTCCGGTAACTGCGTATGATCCGGTAATGATAAAAGAAGCGGTGATTGGGCGATCGTCATGGCGATATCTCCAACTTTAGATAACCTAATATTTTATTTTAAGGCCTAATTCCCGAAGGTTGACGATCGCCATAATATAACTTTTTGGTAACTATCTTGAGGAATTAGTTTGTCTGTCATCTGTAGGGTGCCTCGCCATCAAAAGTTCTCAAAAAGAGCGGCAATATCACAGCGACGTACCTTAGTTGCCAGGGAATTTAACAATTCATCCACCGGGCTACCTTCCCGGCAAGCGTAGAAGTATTATAACCAGTTGATTAAGGAGAGAACAGAGAATAAAAATATTTAATAGACCTCTTGCAGAAATCCTTTTCATCAATTGATAGGATGGGCATCTTGCCCGTCCTAATTATTTTTGCAAAAGGTCTAATTTTTTTCCTTAGTTTCTGTAACTCTCGGTTTCCTCCAGAAATTCCACCCGAAAGTCACAGCAAAAAGCAGTAAAAATACAACTGCTGGAACTATCCAAAAAGCACCGCCCCCAGTCAGAATATCGCCTTCTGGCGTATGGCAGCTAGATGACGCCGCCTCGATACAGTCGCGCCATTTCCAGTACCGCACGTAAAAAAGATAAAAGAAGAAGGTTGAATAAAACAGACAGAAAGTCATTAGAACGCGAGACATTGGCGATCGGTATATAATTTGTGACAAGTCTAACAATCTTGCGTCTTGTAGGGTGCGTCGCTGCGAGATTTCCCGGTTTTCCCAGCAAATGGTCGATCGCGACGCACCCTACGGTATATGGTGGTTTTGTGGTGCGTCGCTACCAGGTTTCCCGGTTTTCACAGCAGATAGTCGATCGCGACGCACCCACGGTATGTTGTATGGTAAGTCGCACAAAGTGTTTTTATGAAAATTTTAGTCACAGGCGCAGCAGGCTTTATCGGCTATCATTTAGCCCAAAGATTATTGTCCCAAGGGCAACAGGTTTACGGTATAGACAACTTAAATGACTATTATGATGTCAATCTCAAAAAAGCCCGGTTAGCTCAACTCCAGCCGCATTCAAGATTTACGTTTCAGCAGTTAGATTTGAGCGATCGCACTTTAGTATCCCAACTATTCCAAAATCACCAATTTGACAGCGTTGTCCACCTTGCAGCCCAAGCTGGTGTCCGCTATTCCCTGGAAAATCCCCACGCTTACGCAGACAGCAACCTGATGGGATTTTTGAATATCTTAGAAGGTTGTCGTCACAGCAAAATCAAACATTTAGTTTTTGCTTCTTCTAGTTCTGTTTATGGTAATAATACCAAAATTCCGTTTGCGGTTAGCGATAATGTCGATCATCCAATTTCCCTTTACGCCGCCACCAAAAAAGCCAATGAATTAATGGCTCATTCCTACAGCCATTTGTACAATTTGCCAATTACCGGATTGCGCTTTTTTACAGTATATGGCGCTTGGGGACGACCGGATATGGCTTATTTCAAGTTCGTAAAGGCGATCGCGGAAAACAAGCCGATTGATGTTTACAATTTTGGTAAGATGCAGCGCGACTTCACATACATTGATGATGTAATAGAAGGAGTTGTGCGAGTCATGGAAAAGCCTCCTCAATCCAATTCAGAAACATCAACCGCCGTCCCCTACAAGATTTACAATATTGGCAATAATTCCCCTGTGGAATTGTTGACTTTCATTGAAGTAGTTGAAGCGGCAATGGGCAAAAAAGCGGTTAAGAATTTGTTGCCGATGCAGCCGGGTGATGTACCGTCTACTTATGCAGATGTAGATGATTTGATGGCAGATGTCGGGTTTAAGCCTAGTACGCCGATCGAGGAAGGAATTCGTCAGTTTGTGAAGTGGTATCGAGACTATTATGGCGGTGTGGCCCAGAACTCTTACAGTCAAGTCACCGCACAGATAGGAGATATTCCTTGTGGCGATCGCTTAGCCACATTTTGAGCGGGAAAAATCTTTACTAATGCGCTTAAAAACGTAATGCAGGAGACGGCATTGCCATGTCCCTACCGCAAATAATACCGTAGGGAAACGACACTGTCGTGTCCTAATTTCTACCGCAAATAATACTGTAGGGAAACGACACTGTCGTGTCCTAATTTCTACCGCAAATAATACTGTAGGGAAACGACACTGTCGTGTCCTAATTTCAGCCACTAACAATTACGATCAAGTCGTATACTCGGCATTGATCTTCACGTAATCGTAACTCAAATCGCATCCCCAAGCCTTAGCAAAACCACTGCCATTCCCAACACTAACCTGAATTAAAACCGTATCATTTTTCAAATATTCCCCCTCCGCAGCCGCTTTCATATAATTACTCGCAGCAGATTTATCAAAGGCTAAAGGTTGCCCATTTTCCATCATCAAAAAATCTCCCAATTGAATCCGCAAATTCTCCTGTTCAAACATTACGCCCGCACGCCCAGCCGCCGCCGCAATTCTTCCCCAATTCGGATCGCGACCAAAAATAGCAGCTTTCACCAAAGAAGAACCAACAATTGTTTTGGCAATCTTACTCGCAGAAACTTCGTCCGGTGCGCCGCTAACTTGTACTTCTACTAAACAAGTTGCACCTTCACCGTCGCGGGCAATTGCTTTTGCTAAATGCACGCAAACTTCTGTTAGCATCGCCTCTAATTTCTCAGCATCGGCACCCATTTCAGTAATTGCGGGAGTACGAGATTGACCGTTTGCTAAAGCAATTAGCGAATCGTTGGTACTGGTGTCTCCATCAACAGTAATTTGATTGAAACTTCTGTTAGCAGCGCGACCGAGCATTTCTTGCCACAAATGTGATGATACTGCTGCATCACACGTTACAAATGCTAGCATTGTTGCCATATTCGGGTGAATCATTCCCGATCCTTTGCAAATGCCACCGATGCGTACTGGCCTATCGCCAAACATGGTTTCTAGGGCGATCGTTTTCGGCACTAAATCTGTCGTACAAATCGCCTTAGCAGCAGCGTCGGAACCAGTGGACGAAGCCTCAGCAACTAATTGTGGAATTCCTGCCCTCAGCGGTTCCATTTTAATCCGCTGCCCGATGACTCCAGTGGAGGCCAAAAGAATTAATTCTGAGGGAATATTCAGCGCTTCTCCCAACAATTTGGCACTTTCTAGGGCATCGGCTAAACCTTGTTCTCCCGTGGCGGCATTAGCTTGTCCCGCATTGCACAAAATTGCTTTGGCGCTGGGTTTTACTTGCAGTCGCTGGCGACAGTAATCCACGCAAGCTGCCCGGACTGTGGATGTGGTGAAGACTCCCGCAGCGATCGCGTCTACTTCTGATAAAATTAAACTTAAATCCGGCGCGCCTGAAGGCTTCAAACCCGCTGTAATTCCCGATGCTCGATACCCTTTCGGTGCTGTAACTCCGCCACCAATTACTTTCCAGTCTGACATAATTGCCTCCCTAGAGCTTTCTATTCTGTTGAGAAGGGATTATATCATTTTAGATTTTAGATTTTGGATTTTAGATTATAAAATCAGCACGTATTGGTTTAGCTCATTGTGGCGTTGCTGCGATCGTAACTGTCTTTAAGGCTGGGCTGCGGTTTGCCTTGAATGTGACCCCAGTAGGTGGGATCTTCCATCCCAACTTCGGTAGCGGTACGGTTAAGCATGGATTGCTGGCGGTTCTTCACTAGATGGTGGTGCCGCATCATCAGGGAGCGAGCTTGATTTTCGGTAGACATATGCGGTTCCTCCGTGTTGCTTGACTAAATTTTCGCTGGTCTTTTGTTCCTTATTTTTAATATAACAGATAATTCTGTAGCTAAAGTTACAAAATCGATATTGTAATAAAACTTTATATCGTCGGCACGTGCAGTCTCCTCTATATAGCCTTTCTAGAAAAAGTGAGGTATGCCCAATGCCCAATGCCCTATGCCCGACAGTACCTCATGTTACTGAGAAAGGCTATATCATGTCTGAGTGCTATTAATTTTCATGCTCAAATCGAGCCAAGTCGATCGCGTAATCGGAGCACTCGTAGAAATATAGTCAACTCCGGTTTCCGCCACACTCCGAATAGTTTCCAAAGTCACATTCCCAGAAGCTTCAATTTTCACCCGATCGCCCTTTTCGCGAATTATTGCCACAGCCTGCCGCATCAAATCAAAGGACATATTATCCAACATGATAATATCCGCCTTGTGCTGCAAAGCTGTCTCCACCTCAGCCAGAGTTTCCGTTTCAACTTCGATCGTCAGCGGATAGGGGATAGAATTGCGAATTAGGGCGATCGCCTCGGCAATTCCCCCAGCCGCCGCAATGTGATTATCTTTAATCATCACCGCATCATCTAATCCCATCCGGTGATTGCAAGCACCGCCGACTTGAGTTGCGTATTTTTCCAACAATCTCAACCCCGGCGTTGTCTTGCGCGTATCCACCAATTGCACGGGCAAATCGGCAATTTTGTCAACATATTTTTGAGTTAAAGTAGCGATGCCGCTCAAACGCATTGCCAAGTTTAAGGCTACTCTTTCTCCGGTTAGCAGCGCATCGAAATTGCCCGAAATCTCGGCGATTACTTCTCCTTTTTCGCACAGTTTTCCTTCCGGTACTTGGGGGATGAAACTGAGGCTGCTGTCTAAAAGTTTAAATGTGCGATCGGCGATCGGCAATCCGGCAATGACACCAGCTTCTTTGACAATCCATTTAGCAGTACCCTGGATGCTGGCTGCGGGGAATAAGGCAGATGTTGTGCGATCGCCCCTACCGATATCTTCTAGTAGCCAGTTGTGCAATAGGGAGTCTAAAACTATCCAAGGTGGCAATATTGCGTTCATGTTTTCTGTGTGATTCCTGCTATTAGGAACGATAGTCGATCGGGTGATTTTAGGCAAGTTGCAGAATAATGATAGTGTGAGTGCGATTTTTGGCGATCGAGCTAGATAATCAGGTATTCTGTTGCTGACATTGGGTTTTGGTGCTTTAATGGAGTAGATGGGGATCGCCAGTAAAAATAATGATACAGCCAGTCATTCGCGAATAGAAACCATGATATAGCAAGTCATTTCAGAAAAATTCGCAGGACTCTCTGAGTCTCTTCAAACCGATGTAATTAAGTTATAAAGCATAAAATCTGGAAGATCCAAGTAACACTTTTAGCATTGGAGAATATTATATCATGCAGCAGAGTCTGGGGAAACGGTTATCCAGCTTGAAAGTTGGGCAAAAAATCGGTTTAGGATACACTCTCGCTCTAGGCATTGCTGTGTCTGGAACAATTGTTGGTTTCGGATTTGGGCATTATTATAAACAACAAACTGAAGACCAAGAAGAACACGCGCGCAACGAAGTACAACTTTTGCATCGCCTACAATCTCGTGTTCTCCAAACCAGAACTCACCAACAACAGCTTATTCCTTTAACGCAATACCCAGAAAAATTTCAAGATGAATATGCTCACTTGGTGAAGCATAAAGCTGAAATTCAAGTAATTTGGGCTGAACTTAAGGAATTTGTGGCAAAGTCTCCACTCCCAAACGATCATGTGCATCGCACAAAAATCCCAGCCTTCTTAGAAACCTATGACCATATTCCCCAACTTTACTCACAGGAATTAGAACGCCGAGTTGAACTAATTCGCAATCTGAATCTCGCATTACCCACGGATGTTGAGCAAGCCCAAAACCTCATGCTGGAATTTACCAACAGCGATTTGGCGCTTAAATTCGATGGTATATCCGATGATTTGGTGGATGTGATTGACCAACATTACAAAGAGCTTCAGGCGACGATCGGGTTACATGAACAGGCTGATCAAGTTGCTGCGAAAGTGGTGGGTGTGAGTATCGGATTGTCTGTTGCGATCGCCATTATTTTGGCAGTTTTGACCAGTCAAGCGATCGCAAAACCCATTCAAGCTCTGACCATAGTTGCCAGACGCACTACTGAAGAATCTAATTTTGAGTTACAAGCCACTATCGAGCAAGACGATGAAATTGGAACGCTTGCCAATGCCTTTAACCAATTAATTCGCGCTGTTAAAGAACTCTTACACCAACAGAAAGCAGCCAACGAACAACTGGAAAATTACAGCCAAATTCTGGAATCTAAAGTTGAGGAAAGAACCCAAGAACTTAGTGACAAAAATACACAGTTACAACAACTCTTAGAAGAATTGCAACGCACTCAGGTTCAGACAGTCCAAAGCGAAAAAATGTCTGCTTTGGGGCAAATGGTGGCAGGGGTGGCGCACGAAATAAACAATCCAGTCAACTTCATCCACGGCAACTTGACTTATGTGCAGGAATACGCGCAGAATTTATTAGGTTTTGTGCAACTCTACCAGAAGCACTATCCCGATCCAGCACCCGAAATCAAAGCTGAGGCGGAAGAAGTTGATCTTGAATTTGTCCAAGCAGATTTACTTAAAGTTCTCGACTCGTTAAAAGTCGGTACCGAACGGATTCGCCAGATTGTTTTGTCACTCCGCAACTTCTCGCGAATGGATGAAGCTGACTTCAAAGCAGTTGATATTCATGAGGGTATTGATAGTACACTGTTGATTTTGCAGCATCGCTTGAAAGATAGACCAGAGCGTCCAGCGATTCAAGTAATTTGTGATTATGGCAATCTACCGTCAGTGGAATGCTATCCTGGTCAAATAAATCAGGTGTTTATGAATATTTTGGCAAATGCGATTGATGCGCTGGAAGAAGCCAATTTCAAACGAACCTATCAGGAGATCAAGAAAAATCCCAGTCAGATTACCATTCAGACTTCTTTGATTGATTTAAAATGGATAAAAATTGCAATTTCTGATAATGGGATTGGAATGTCTGAATCTGTTCAGAAACGTATCTTTGATCCATTCTTCACCACAAAGTCTGTTGGTAAGGGAACAGGGCTGGGGATGCCAATTAGCTATCAGATTGTGACTGAAAAACATGGCGGTAAGTTAGATAGTTTCTCAATACCGGGCGAGGGAACGCAGTTTATCGTTCAAATTCCTGCCCAACAGCAAAGCGAATATCAGCAACTCCTACTCAACAAGTCGCCGATCGCAATTATAGAAAAAAACTAATATTAACTTGGAAAAAATCAGCTAATTTCCTGGCTTAATCTAACTACTAACAACTCCCCAAAAAACTAAAGCCCTTTTCCGTTGTTGCGGGAAAAGAGCTTTAATTTATTATTAACCTGGCACCGAGCTATTTTACCGGGCAGTGACCCGCCGA
>JAYSVM010000044.1:0-23989 GCA_043718495.1 Oscillatoriales bacterium
TGTACAAAACATCAATTGGTCAATTAATCAATTCTGATGTTAACGGTTCGTACAATATTCTCAGAAAAGCAATCCCAAATGCCTTTAGCGATGGGATAGGTCGTGGACGTAGTTCAGCCGAGGCGGGTCAATCCGCTCCAAGTAAAAGTGAAAGGGGAGGGGCTTGAAGCCTCCCATGTCTATAAATGACTATACTTTTGCCAGCTATAAGCGCTCAATAGTCTAGTCATATCAATTGCGGTTGGGCCGTCAGGATATAGAGGACACGGCAGATATAGAGGACACGGCAGATATAGAGGACACGGCAGATATAGCAGATATAGAGGACACGGCAGTGCCGTGTCCTCCGTTTATGTCATTCCGATGCTAACGGAATTGATATCATTCAATCAAAAATTAAATTAGTGCCATCTTTTCAACTGATTTAATTGGCTCAACATCAGCAGCTAGAAACTCAGCAACTTGTGCTTCTATTTCATCGCGGACAATCTGGCGATACTCGAAGAAATGTTCGATTTGGGCGCAAACTGATAGATAGCTGCTGACACCACCGGGATTATGGTAAGCCATACTAAATAAATGGCTCCAAAATTGCCAGCGAGTGCTGCGAAGTGCGCCTTGTCGCCAGCAAATTGTGAGCAATGCGCGGATTGTGACCCAGTTGACTTTCTTGCTACTACCTTTGCCTTTTTTGGGATAGGTTGCTTCTCCCAAGAGGCGAAAATGACGGTATGTGCGATCGAGAAAACGCTTTGGTTCATATAAATCCCAGAATGCTTCAACATACTCCTGAGCAATATCTTCCAGGGGTCTTGTTGGCACAAAGTTCATTAAAGTTGTCTGATTGATGTTAGCCGATTCCTTGCGTAGTCGTCCTTCCTTTGCTAACCGATGCCAGAGTGCTGTATCTGGAAGCGCTTGCAGCATACTAAACAAGGCCGTGGGAATTGATGTTTCTTCTACAAACTTGACAATTCGTGCACCTGCTCCCGGCTTTTCACCATCAAATCCGATGATGAATCCGGCCATGACTCTTATACCTGTACGAGTAATTCTTTCAACTGCTTCGCTGAGTGAACTGCGAGTATTTTGAAATTTTTGAGTCAGGGCTAGGCTTTCTTCATCTGGTGTTTCAATGCCTAAAAAGACTGAACCAAAATTACAGGCGACCATTGCATCCATCAATTCTTGGTCGTTGGCTAAATCTACGGAAGCTTCTGTGGCAAAGGAAAATGGATATTGATGTTCTACCATCCAGGGTAGAAGTTCTTTTAGGAATAGTTTGACATTACGTTTATTGCCGATGAAGTTGTCATCAACCATGAAAATGCTACGTCGCCAACCGAGTTCATATAGGCGATCGAGTTCTGCTATGATCTGCTCAGGGTTTTTGGTTCGTGGTTTACGGCCATAGAGGACGATGATGTCGCAAAATTCGCACTGGAAGGGACAACCTCGTGAGAATTGGACTGACATTTCGGCGTAGGCTTCAAATTCTAGTAAGTCGAATCGGGGGATGGGTGTGCCGGTGACATCGGGTCTTTCGCCACCGGAACGGAAGATGCCGGAAGTGACTCCATTTGCGATCGCCTCTACAAACAATGGTAGGGTAATTTCACCTTCATCTAAAATTAAATAATCTGCACCAGCCATTTTTGCTTCGTCGGGTAATGCTGTGGGATAGGGCCCACCTACGGCAACTTGCTTATTTCTCCGCTTTGCTTCCCGAATTTGTAGGAGTAAATCTTCTTTTTGGACAATCATTGAGGACAGAATGACTAAATCTGTCCAGGCCCATTCTGCTTCGGTAATTTGACGCACATTGCGATCGACTAACTTAAATTGCCAATCTTGTGGCAGAATGGCAGCTACTGTGACTAAACCTAGAGGTGGCAACATTGCCGATCGATTTAGCAAAGCTAGGGTTTTCTCAAAAGACCAGAAACTTTTGGGAAATTGTGGATACAGAAGTAAAACGTTCATAAAAAACACTCGGTAAGTAATAATTTAGTGTAGCTTTTTAATTAGTATCACAAGACTACAGAAAATCCATAAGACTTACACACAAAAACTTCAGAAATCGGACACGGCAGTGCTGTTTCTCTACCCCAAAATAATCATGTAGGGACACGGCATTGCCGTTTCCTGATTATCTGCAAGGGAGGACACGGCACTGCCGTGTCCCTACCCCAAATAATCATGTAGGGACACGGCATTGCCGTTTCCTGATTTCGGGTAATGTTAATTCCGATGCCACCAGATTTGATATAAGTCCTACAAAAATTAGATCCCCGATTTCTTCAAAAATCGAGGATCTAATTGTTCTGTTTGACTCCTGATAGCACCTACCAGGAATCAAATGCACTACTTCGCAGCTTGACGCTCTTTGGCTTGCTTGATCACTTCTTCAGCGATGTTGCTTGGACAAGGAGAATAGTGGGAGAAAGACATGGAGAATTGTCCGCGCCCAGATGTCATGGTACGCAAATCGCTAATGTAGCCAAACATTTCGCTCAATGGCACATCTGCCTTGATCCGTGCTCCTGTTTGACTTGTCTCCTGAGCTTTCATCATCCCACGGCGACGGTTGAGGTCTCCGATGACATCGCCCATGTAATCATCTGGGGTGAATACATCGACGTTCATAATCGGTTCCAGCAACTGAGGGCCTGCTTTCGGGATTGATTGGCGATAGGCAGCTTTTGCAGCAATTTCAAAGGCCATCGCGGAGGAGTCAACGGCGTGGAAACCACCTTCCAGAAGGGTGAATTTCAAGTCTAAGCAAGGGAATCCAGCTAAAACGCCTTTATCGACGCAGCTTTCAAAGCCTTTTTCGACTGCTGGCCAATATTCTCTTGGTACACTACCACCGGTCACTTTTGACTCAAATATGAAGCCACTTCCAGGCTCACCGGGCTCGATTACATAGCCGATTTTGGCAAATTGACCTGAACCACCGGATTGCTTTTTGTGGGTGTAATCGTCTTCGAGGCGCTTGGTAATCGACTCGCGGTAGGCTACCTGCGGTTCGCCAACTTCTACTTCGACACCGTGGGTGCGTCGGAGAATGTCTACTTTGATGTCGAGGTGAAGTTCGCCCATCCCCTTGAGAATCATTTCGCCGCTTTCCTGATCGGTCACCATGTGGAAGGATGGGTCTTCTTGTACCATCTTGGTGAGGGCTGCTCCCATTTTTTCTTCGCCGCCTTTCATCTTCGGTCTGACCGAAATTGAAATAACGGGTTCTGGGAATACCATTGGCTCTAAGGTTGCGGGATTTTTGGGGTCGCAGATGGTGTGTCCGGTGCGGACGTTTTTCATACCTACGATCGCGACAATATCACCTGCTTGAGCCGATTCAATTTCTTCGCGAGAATTGGCGTGCATTTCTACCAAACGGCTGACGCGCTCGGTTTTGCCTGTAGCAGTGTTGAGGATGGTGTCACCTTTGGACAAGGTTCCTGAGTACAGACGGGTGAAGGTTAGGGCACCATAGCGATCGTCCATGATCTTAAATGCTAGTGCGCGCAATGGTCTGCTGGGATCGACGATCGCAAATTCGCCGGTTTCATTCCCATCAAGATCCACTTCTGGCTGTGGTGTGACTTCCATTGGGTTTGGTAGGTAGTCAACGACTGCATCTAGAACCAATTGTACGCCTTTGTTTTTGAAGGAGGAGCCGCAGTAGGTGGGGAAAAATGCCCGATCGCGAGTACCTTTACGAATACAGCGCTTGATCTCGTCAATACTCGGTTCGTTGCCTTCGAGATATTGTTCCATCAGAGTGTCATCTTGCTCGACAGCTAGTTCGAGCAACTGTTCGCGCCAAGTTTCGACATCATCGACCATATCGGCAGGGACATCTTTAATTTCATAGTTCATGGGATCGCCGGAATCATCCCAGATCCAGGCTTTGCGGGTCAGCAAATCGACTACGCCGCAGAATTTTTCTTCAAGGCCGATCGGCAATACCATTACCATCGGTTTAGCTGCGAGGATTTTATCGACTTGCTTGACAACTCGGTAAAAATCTGCACCTGTGCGATCGAGCTTATTGATGTAGATGATACGAGAAACTTTGGAATCGTTAGCGTAACGCCAGTTGGTTTCAGATTGAGGTTCGACTCCACCTGAAGCACAGAACACACCAATCCCACCATCGAGAACTTTCAGAGAACGATAAACTTCAATGGTGAAATCTACGTGTCCTGGGGTATCGATGATATTTAGTTGGTGTTCATTCCAGAAGCAGGTGGTTGCAGCAGATTGAATTGTAATCCCGCGCTCTTGCTCCTGTTCCATGAAGTCCGTCGTCGCCGCGCCTTCGTGCACTTCACCAATCTTGTGGATTTTACCCGTCAGTTTGAGGATTCTTTCAGTTGTAGTGGTCTTGCCTGCATCTACGTGGGCGAAGATGCCGATATTTCGATAACGAGTGAGATCTTTCATAATACAAAAATTGGTATGCAGGAAACTCAGTGTCTAAAGACCTGAGAGAAAAGCGAGAAGGGCGGCTTCAACCGCCGAATCAAGGGAACAGGGTGGATTTCCTGAACGCGGAATCAATAATTTTTTTTCCGTGTTTTTGGATATACTACTAATTTTGACACTTCCTAGGCTTGAAAAACTTTGATTTCCGATAAATTATAAAAGTTACCTGGAAATCGTGTCTTTATTAAAAATAGTGTACCGCGACAAGAAAACCCTAGCTCTGCGGTTCCCGATCAAGTATAGCAGAAGGCAGAAGGCAGAAGGCAAAAGCAATAAAATCAATGGTTGCAGCAATTCAAAAGTGCGATCGGCTATTTGTGTGGCAGAATTACATCAAAAAAAGCATCATCCAAGTCATAACCCAACATTTGTGACATCGCCATCAACTTCGATTTACTCGGAATCCCTTGCTGATTTAACCAATCGGTCAGCACAAAAATTTTGTGCATCAAAAACATTTCCAAAGCTTCAGGATTGTACTGAATTCCTTCGGTGCGGTGGAATTGGTGCGGAACCAACATCGCCGAATAGCGGGCTAATTCTCCGACTTTCCAATCTAACAAAAATGGCAGCCAAGGATAATAGGCATCCAAGCGAATAAACCACAATCGCACTTCGGGGATTTCGGAAATTTCGCGCGGATCGAATTCTTCGCGCGGATACTCTATTTCAAATTGTAGCTGTTGTTCGTTTTGGGCGATCGCGCCTTCTGCGAGCCACTGGTCGATTACTGTCTGTACTGGAGACAAATCTAAATTGTTTATGCGATCGGCATTGATGGATATCATAATAGTCATAAAATGTCAACCTATTTTAGATTTTAGATTAGTGCCACCGATGAATCCGGGGGCAAGAGACCCAATTGTTTGATTGTCAACTGGATCGCATTTAGCGATCGTACCACCAGCGATAAACATCCAAACCAAAATTTCCCAACTCCTGGATGACCTGCGAAAATAGCGATGAGTATTACAATACAATCAACTAAGTAAAAGTGTAATTTAGGACAGAGGTTGACTATTGAACAGATAGAAAAATTGTGACTGCGATTAATTATAGGGGAGATGTTTACAAATAAGATTGATCGCACTTTAGAAAGAAAAGAGCGATTCCCTACGGGATAGCTGCGCTTCACGCATTTTCCTAGCTCCTAAATTGCTATAATGACAATCAGCCAAAAAATCTCAACATAAAGCCTATGTCTACTTATAGCGAGGTACTGAGTCAGGCTCAAAGTCTCACTCTTGAAGAGCAACAGCAACTTTTAGAAGTATTGTCAGCATTGATGCGCGATCGGGTAACAACCCAAACTCAGGGTAAACGATCGCAAATTGATGCAGCACTGATTGAAATGGCACAAGATCCAGAGTATCAAGCTCAAGTGCTACAGATGGAGGCTGAGTTTGCGGTAGCGAGTTGGGAAGCGCTGCAATTGGGAGAATCTTCTGTATGAACCGTGGAGAAGTGTATGATGCTCGACTTGAACCTGTTGAGGGTTCTGAACAAGGAGGAAGCCGTCCTGTTATCATCGTTAGTCGAGCTACAATCAATACATATAGCCCTGTAGTTTTGGCTATTCCCTGCACTACTTATCAAACTGGTAAGCGAGTTTATCCCACTCAGGTATTAATTAAAGCTCCCGACGGTGGATTAACCAAAGATTCTATCGCTATGGCAGATCAAGTACGGGTATTATCTAAATCTCGTTTATTGAGTTTACGAGGAATGCTTAGTGATGAAGCAATACTTCTGCTGAATCAAGCTCTATTAATTGCGTTGGATTTGCCTGGTCAAGTTTAATTGCGCTTTGGGAAAGATAAGGGCGATCGACTAGAAGCATGAAAAAAGACAAGTTGCGATCGCCTACTTGATGACTTAAAATAGAAGAGACATAGAGCTGCGTGGTCAAAATGGACAGAATCTCCGTCAACCCTCAAATTCACTTCGGTAAGCCTTGCATAGTGGGTACGCGAATTACTGTACAGAGCGTTCTCGAATTACTAAATGAAGGGCTTTCTTTTGGAGAAATTATCCGAGACTACTATCCAGATTTGGAAATGGATGATATTCGAGCGTGTTTGCGTTATGCGATCGCACTGGTGGCGGCTGAAGATGTGCATTTGGCATTAGCTTAAATTATGAAATTTCTGATTGATCAAGATGTGTATGCTGTCACCACAAAGTTTTTGATTGATGCAGGACATGATGTAATTGTTGTCGCTCAAATGGATTTAGCGCAAGCAAGTGATGAAGAAATACTGAGAGTAGCCCAAGCAGAAAATCGCATCCTGGTTACGCGAGACAGAGATTACGGAAATCTTGTTTTTGTGAGGGCGATCGCAACAGGTGTGATTTACCTTCGAGTCTTACCTAAAATGGTGAATGAAGTTCACAAGGAACTAGCAGGAGTTATAGAAAATTACTCCGAAGTAGAACTA
Source organism: Oscillatoriales bacterium (assembly GCA_043718495.1). Taxonomy (GTDB): domain Bacteria; phylum Cyanobacteriota; class Cyanobacteriia; order Cyanobacteriales; family Microcoleaceae; genus Microcoleus. The sequence continues at coordinate 6,930 of JAYSVM010000044.1, forward strand.
AAAGGGGCATTTGTGGTTGTAGAACCCGATGGACATCGGTTTAGAAAACCGCTTATATAGGAAGTTAATTTGTGTCTTGTTGGGAAGATAAGGGCGATCGTACTTCCTTCGCTCCTAAATTGCTATAATGACAATCAGCCAAAAAATCTTAATACAGAGTCTATGTCTACTTACAGCACGGTACTGACTCAGGTTCTAAAACTTGCACCAGATGAGCAAATGCGACTCATCTCTGAATTGTTTGCACATATTCGTCAACGGGTGATTCCTAAGCCCAAGCGCAGTATTTTAGAATTATCAGGTTTGGGTAAGGAAATTTGGCATGGGATTGATGCTCAAGAATATGTCGATCGGGAAAGAGATTCATGGAATGGATAGCTCAGTTACAGGGACAAGTTGTCGGATTGGATACTGCGCCTCTGATTTACTTTATGGAGCAAAATCCAAAATATCTAGAGATGATGCTGCTTTTCTTTAGATCGTTTAATCGCGGTGATTTTAGGATAGTGACATCAACAGTAACGCTGGTAGAAGTGCTAGTTCATCCCCTGCGACAGAAAAATACTGCCTTGGCTCAAGAATATCGTGAAATATTGATGAATCAAGAAAGTTTAACTGTTGTTGAATTAACTCCAGATATTGCTGAAACAGCGGCACAACTGAGAGCAACTTACAATTTGCGATCGCCCGATTCTATTCAAATGGCTACAGCTATCCATGAGGGTGCTTCGTTTTTTGTGACAAATGATGCGCGGTTGCCTTCTTTACCTGGGTTAACGGTTTTAGTTTTGGAGCATTTGAGAAGTTGAGGGAGTATTTTTGGATTGGAAGATAAGGGCGATCGTACTTTGGGAAGATAAGGGCGATCGGCTTTCCCTTAAAACTGTACTAACTTTTAAATTCTCGGCTACGCATCCACTCAGCTAAACGCTCTAGCTGTTGTCTTAAAAAGCTTTTGATGACTGGTTGCCTCTTCACATAGCTAGCAATGCTAGGGCTGATATTGTAGTATAGGCTGACTAACCCTTGACCAACAGGATTGGTTAAAAGTTTTTTGTCACGGAAATTGCGGAATGTGTCTATATCTGGGTGTGTGGAAGTGGAGTAAGCTGCTGTGGCGATGAAGCAAGAGCTACTAGAGCTACTAATAACTTCTCTTGAAGGTAAAAGGCACATTTCATATGAACAAGATTTGTTAAATTCTGAACACAATTTTTCAAACGTAGCATCATAATCATTGGTTACTTCAGTTCCCCCTTCAGCTAAACTTGCCTTTATAATACCTACCTCTAGTCCGATTTCACAAATCTTTACTCTTTCAGATAAATCTTCGTATTGTTTCAGATTCTTAACGTCAAAATTACTTTTAAATTTACCTAAAATTTCAAATATCTCTTTTAAATTTTCACAAAAAACAGCTTTTTTCTTGTATTTTTTCTTTTTTTCATAGCAGAATCCTATACCCCATATAATCTGGCTCATTATAAAAAGGGAATTGAGCTGAAGGCTTAGGCCTTGGTCATCTAATTCCCACCGAATTTGGTTAAAAGTGTAATTGATTAATGAAAAATAGGATCTAAGAGAATCTAAAGATTGAGCATACTCTTCTAAAGCTTGTTCATAATTTTTTTTTTCAAGTGTGTAATAGTCACCCATTTTTAGATATTTGTGGCATTTATTCAAGTATTCAACTGCCAGATCATCAGTCGTCATTTTAAACTCCTGTAATTCCAATAATCAAAATCAATCGATGTAAGAGATTTAATGAAGCGATCGCCCAACCTTTAACTTTTCCTGTAAATGTGGGCGATCGCAACTTTTCTCAATCAATCCTTCCATTTCTGAAGCGTAGTTGCGTAGAAATTAGCTTTACGCCAAGCTTCCTCAGCGGATGAGGCTTTACCCGCAGAGTTAGGACCAACATATACTTCGCCAGTATCCTCGTCCCAATAATAATCGTAAGAAGAATCTGTCGGCGTTTTAACTGTACCCATGTGTTTTCTAGCCATAACTACTCCATTGATGTTTGTAAGATTCAACTCAATCTAAGTATTAACTGAACTCTGACTAGCAGGTTTGGTGAAGTGATCGCCTAACATTTAACTTTTGCTATAAATGTTGGCTATCGCGTTCCATTAACCCTCTAATCTTTTCACAATAAAAGCGTTATATCTGATTAATTGAAAACCGCCGGAGTTATCTTAATCCCCTTTTGATTGGCTACATAAACTCTGTGTCTTCCACTATAAACTTCGTAAGGTGGTGTACCTTTATGGAGAGTTATAGGATCTGTTTCGTCGTGAAGCAGACTTGAGATAGAGTCAGGAGAATTTTCTATTGACCTTATTTTTCCTTCAATGAGTTCGCTTCTATTTGGGACTCGAATATCTGAGATTTTTACAGGGACAGTTTCCATTTGGTTGAGTTCTGTAACGCTGAATATGGTATGTTCATGAGGTTGAGTAAGTCAGAGATGTCGGGACTGAACCCAGACACCCCGCAAATGCCAGAAATATTGACAATCCCGGTTGTAGCCCGATCGCTCTCAGCACCAGCAACCTCAACTAAGAAAATCATACAATGACCCCATTTCCCCATCGCCCACCCACTCACGTTAGAAAATGTTATGTTTTGTTATCTAAAAAGTTATAAAAAATAAGTTATAATAACTAAAAATTACCCCAAACGCGCTCTATGGAGCTTAAGGAAGTCTTAAGATTTGCCGATGAAAAAGTTTTTTCCAAAACAGGGAAGCACTTAGACGACTTGCAAGAAGCTATTTTAAAAGAAGTCCTCCAAGGTCGAAAATATGCAGCAAAAATAGCGCAAGACCGTGATTGCAGTGAAGGTTATATTAGAATTGCTGCTTCTGAATTATGGAAGATACTATCAGATGTCTTCGGCGAAGAAGTTAGCAAAGTAAATGTTAGAGCAATACTAGAAAGGGCAAAGTTTTATAATTATTCGCAAACTATCGGTAACGAGAATGTAACAGTTAATAACTTCAACGTTTGTCAAGAAAGGGCGAGAAGTCCAACAAAACCCCAACACCCCCAACAAACTCCTAAACAACTCCAAATAGACTTAGGCGACGCACCTGAAATATTCACCTTTTTCGATCGCACTTCCGAACTCTCCACCCTCGAAAACTGGATAACACAGGAACACACACGCCTCATCGCACTCCTCGGAATCAGCGGAATCGGCAAAACAACCCTCTCCCTAAACCTGATCGATCGCATCAAAACCCAATTCGATTACGTCATCTATCGCAGCCTCCGCTTTTCCCCAACCTTAGACGCAACCCTCACCAACCTGCTGCAAATCTTTTCCCAACAATCCGAAATTCCCCAAAACATCGAAACCAAAATTTCCCAAATCCTCGATTACTTGCGAAAATATCGATGTCTGATTGTCCTTGATGACGTACAGATGCTTTTTAGCAGCGGACAACTCGCAGGACAATATAAAACTGGATATGAAGATTATCAGTTATTTTTTAAACTAATTGCCGAAGTTTCTCATCAAAGTTGTTTGATATTCAATAGTTGGGAAAAACCCATAGAAATTGCTAGATTATCAAAAGACGATCGTCCCGTGCGATGTTTTGTATTGGGAAGTTTAGGAGTAGCAGCTAAAGAGATTTTGAACTCCCAAAAATTATCCGATGAGGAAACATGGTCAACTTTGATTGACATTTATCAAGGTAATCCTCTGTGGTTGGAGTTCACTGCAACGCTGATTCGAGAGTTATTTGGGGGGAGAGTTGCGGAGTTTTTGCAGTGCGAAATGCCGATTTTAGATGAAGGGTTGCAATCTCAGTTATCTCAACCTTTTGGGCGTTTGACTGCGGCAGAATTGGCCGTGATGGTTCATCTGGCTAATCAAGCTGAACCAGTTGCTGTATCGCAATGTTTCAAAAAAATACCATTTTCCCCGTCAGAAATAGTCAATGCAGTGCGATCTCTTGGGAATCGGTTTTTATTGGATGCAATAGAAGAGGAAAAAATAACTTTGTTTAGTTTAAATCCTGTGTTGAAACAGTATGTAAAAACTCAGTATTCTTAGTGGACGAGGGCGGGTTTATTTAATCTGTCTGCAAGCTTTCATGCTATTGGTGAACCCGCCCCTACAGGCTATTGAAAATGATGCAAAATGTCGAGGTAACAAACCCGGATTTAATTTAAGTGCGATCGCACTTTACCAGATTGATTCAAGATTCAAAACAAATCCGGGGAGAATATCTTCACCTGATACCGTGGTTGGAGATTGTAATATTTCAACTTCTTGATTCGGACGATAAATTTCTACTTGTCGAGACTTGCGATTGATTAACCAACCTAAAACAGCACCATTGTCTCGATACTCTTTCATCTTATCCTGAGTTTCTTTCAAACTATCACTGGGAGACATTAACTCGACGACGAAATCAGGACAAATTGGGGGGAATTTCTTTTGTTGTTCGGGAGTCAAAGCATCCCAGCGTTCTAATTTTACCCAAGAAGCGTCAGGCGCTCTATTTGCACCATTAGGAAGTTTAAAACCACCAGAGGAATCAAAAACTTTACCCAGTTTATTTCGCTGATTCCAAATCCAAATTTGTGCAGTTAATCCTGCATTGCTGTTGCTAGTTTCTCCTCCTGCTGGTGACATGATAATTAATTCTCCTTTAGCTGTGCGTTCCAATCTAATATTTTCATTTTCCTGACAGAGTTGAAAAAACTGCTCGTCTGTCAGCTTGACAATGGGGTTGAGGTTGAGGGTGAGGGTAGTCATAGCGGTAATTTATCGTGACTAAACGACCTTTATTAAGGATTGTAGCACATCAAGTATATGTAGGTTGGGTTGAAGAATGAAACCCAACACTCCAGTTCAAGTTGATGTGATGTTGGGTTTCACTTCGTTTAACCCAACCTACAACTAGACAGGGTTATTGGTGGGGGAGGGCGGGTTTTCGAGATTGTTCATTTCAGGCAATTATTATCAGTGAACCCGCCCCTACATTATTTTAACTATTCGGACGCTGAATGATTGTTTCAACTACTCTACGCTTTGCTTTCGGATCGATGCCAATTAAGCGCACGTATTCGCCGCCATGTTCGGCTAAACAAGTTTCCAAAGATGCAATCACTTCGTGTTCCTGTGCAGTTTGAATTATCGCACAGCTTTGCCATGAACCTGTTTTAAATCGGCGATTGTCTGCATATTCCATGCCAATTTTACAGCCCCTTGCTAAAAGTTGCTGCACTTGTTGCAATACTTCGGAACTCAGTCGCGAACTCTGACTTTTACTAACTTCAGCGACGGGTGCGACGTAAGCTTTATAATATTTTGAGGAAGGGTCGTTTAATTGGCTTTGTGTCGGCACATCAGCCGAAATATTTGCCGGAGTTTTCAGATTAAACAAGCGGGATTGATTGTATTCATCGACTAAACGCATTTCCTGAATCCGCTTTTGTTGTCCAACCATCAAATTTCCCATTTCTACTAAATGAGCGAGGCTGAAATTTGGGTTCTGAAAACCTGGTGGTTCTTCGGCACTATTTACCAAACGCTTGGAAACTTGTTCGATTCCTATGGTGTGAATGAATTGGCGAATCTGTTCGTCATAAATGCGCGATCGCAAAGCACTGAAAAAGTCGATCGCCTGTCCTGCAAATTTATCCACCAAAGCCACAATATCAGCTTTTGACAATTGGTCAGATGCAAAAATCCCCTCAACAACCCCAATTTTGTCATCCCGACTCGGTTCCCAATAAAACTTTTCCATCCGCCCATCCCGAATTAGAGGCGCGTATAATGTAGTAAAGTCATTGCCAGTAACAATAATCGGCACTCGGTGCAGTGGTGTGCTGTCATAACTTCCCGGTAACTGGACGTTAGTTGGATTGTCGGCAATATTCATCAGAGTGGCATTGACCATCTGAGTATTGACAGTATACTGAGTATTAGAATCAAATCTGCCAGCACCGGCATCTAAATCATTAATAAAAATCGCGCACATTTCCCCGCGCACCCGAATTTGTTCGGCAGCTTCTCGATAGCGCAAGCGGATCAAACGCGAAGGATCTCCCGCATCTGGACTTTCCAATTCTCCGCCAGATATCATGACTGGTTCAAAACCCATGCGCCGAAAAACCAGTTCGCATTGGAATGTTTTGCCTTCTCCTTTGCGGCCGTGAATTCCCAATATGAGGGGAACTCTGACTCCTGGTAAATTTAAAAAGTTCTTAGTGATGTGTACCGCAACTTTGTCGAGAAAACTAGGAGAAATGTAATAACTCATCGGTAGATTTGTGAAAGATTAATTGCTTTTGCTGTTATGATTTTATGACATAACTGACAGACTGCATCGTTGAACTGGATTTTTGTCGTACAATCGAGACTTGCACATACAGGACTTATACACTTCGCCAAAAAAACCGGGTTTTTCATCAAATCTGTCGGTTACAACTGAGATCTTACACCAATGTCAATAAAGGGATTTTCGATGGGGGAGGGCGGGTTTACTTAACCTGTCTGCAAGCTTTAAGGCCTAATGGCGAACCCGCCCCTACAGCTTCCACACGAATGGTGCAAGATCTCAGTTACAACTCGTCTTTTCGTAAAAAACCCGGTTTCTGGGATTTATAGTTAGTCCTAACATGATTTTTTAAGGAGCAATTCGTGAGTCAACAAACCTTACTAAAAGAACTCTTGGTCGAATCGGAAGCTAGTCCGTTTAGTTCCGAAAGCTTTGACAACTATGTAATGACAACTTACGGGCGTTTTAATATTGCCCTAGAACGGGGTGAAGGATGCCGTGTTTGGGATACCGCAGGCCGCGAATATCTGGATTTTGTCGCGGGTATTGCTACTTGCACTCTGGGACACGCTCATCCGGCTTTGATTGAAGCTGTAACTAAGCAAATTAAGACCCTACATCATGTCTCTAACCTTTACTATATCCCTGTACAGGGTGAGCTTGCTAAGTGGCTTGTAGATCATTCTTGTGCCGATCGCGTTTTCTTTTGCAACTCCGGCGCGGAAGCTAATGAAGCTGCGATTAAACTCGCCCGCAAGTATGCTCACGAAAAATTAAATATCGCTAATCCGACTATTATCACAGCTCATGCGAGTTTCCACGGGCGGACGCTGGCAACGATTACGGCGACGGGACAGCCGAAGTACCAAAAGGGTTTTAGTCCGTTGGTGCCGGGGTTTCATTATGTGCCGTACAATGATGTTGCTGCGATCGAACAGGCGATCGCGGAACTGGACAAAGACGAACGCCAAGTAGCTGCAATTATGATGGAAGCGCTGCAAGGTGAAGGTGGAGTTCGCCCCGGAGATATCGCTTATTTCCAACGAATTCGCGAAATTTGCGACGAAAAAGGTATTTTGCTGATTCTGGATGAAGTGCAAGTCGGGATGGGACGCACGGGCAAATATTGGGGCTACGAAAATCTGGGCATTGAACCGGATATCTTTACTTCTGCGAAGGGGTTGGGTGGCGGTATTCCGATCGGCGCTATGTTGTGCAAGTCTTCCTGTGATGTATTTGAACCGGGCAGTCACGCTAGCACTTTCGGTGGTAATCCCTTTGTTTGTGCTGTGGCTTTGTGCGTTTGCGAAACTTTGGAACGGGAAAATCTGCTGGAAAATGTGCAGCAACGTGGAGCACAGTTGAAAGCAGGGCTGAATAAGTTGGCGGCCACTTATCCTGATTTAATTGCTGAAGTGCGTGGCTGGGGGTTGATTGTGGGGATGGAATTGAAAGCCGACATTGAACTGACATCAGGTGATATCGTTAAATCGGCGATCGAAGCTGGAGTTTTGTTGGTTCCCGCCGGGCCGAAAGTGTTGAGATTTGTGCCACCACTGATTGTGACTGCTGCTGAAGTAGATCAAGCTTTGGAAGCTGTCGAAAAAGCGCTGGCTTCCCAAGCGGTGGGGTAAATCAATTCAGTCGATTCAGAATTTTATAGTTTTGAGGGGCTTCTTCCCAGTCTTCTATGCTTGTGGCGCGATTGATGATACCCCATCTGAACAAACAATAGAGGGGGAGAGAGGGGGAGGGGGATGAGGATGAAGTTTCTTTCTAAGAAAGCAACAACAATTGAACTAAATCGTTGCTGGAAAAATTGACAACAAAAAACCCCTAGGTTGATTCCAGGGGGTTTTTGTTTTTGTACCCCCTCATTGGGGGGCGTAAATGAGTTAGACCTCAACAAGTTCGACTGATTCAGCTACACCTAAATAGTGCCTGAGAATGACATCTACGCTGTTGCCACACGCGCTAGCTATGTGAAGTAGCGCGTTATTATTGTGCGCGTTAGCGTGAGCTGTGAGGGTGATATAGGTGTGTCGAGTATGATAGGGGCTTAGGTAGCCATGAATCACGCCATCTCTGACTAATTGGGTGACTACTCCAGGGTAGTGGTAGGTTTTTTCCGTACCATCAGCCAAAGTATTCTTTTTGCTGTCACCACGCCATTTGTCTCCGATACTACTTGTACTTTGAAATGAACCTTTACGACCTGGAAAAACTAATTTACCTAAATCCTTGCTTTGCGCATCAAGCAATAGCTCTCTTAACCGAGAGTTTTCGCTAAAGTAGAACAACCTTGCTTCCCCTGTTTTTGTTTGCTTGATTTTGCGAGTATTGCGTCCCAATGATTTACTGAATCGAATAATATGTCGCTCAAGATCGATATCGCTCCAAGTAAGTGATAGCGCTTCCGACGTTCTACACCCGGTAAGGAAATAGAATTCTATAAGTTGTGCTAGCGCTTTTGCGCTAGGAGATCTTGCGTCATAAAACGCTTTAATTATTGTATCGCGATCTATCTTGCTGAAGGCACGTCTATCATCCTCTAGTGCATTTTCATCTGTTATTTCGTGCCATTGCTTTTCCTCTCCATTTACGATTTTACTAACGTACTTCTGTTGGGTTGTAACTACGGGTGCACTGTACTTGTCTGCCACGAAAGGATTCTCTGTTGTTACCTTAAGTAATCCTTTTGCTTTGCAGAAGGCAAAAGATTCATTTAGTGAGAAAATTAAATTCACTTTGTGCGAAATAGTAATTGCGATTAGCGCACTATTTATGGCGATCGGAGAATCTAGGTGAATACTGCCTAGATTCATGGAGGATTGAGAATATTTGCATCTTATGCCGTCCCATACCCTGCCTAGAATTGCGTTAGTGTAAGTAGCCTGGTAACGTGCCTTAAACGTTGTTTCTTCGATAACGCTTTTTTTCCATTCAAGATATGCCTCCCACATCTCTCCCACGGTGATTTCAGGCTGAGCTTGTGCCGTACCTGGTAGCTGGATAATTTCAGCTAACTTAGCATATTTACCACCGCCCAGGCCATATTTAGCAAGGGTGCGATCGAATAGTTTTTCCCATTCAGGATGATCTAAATCAGCTTCCATTGCGATCGCAATGGAAGCTGCGCGCTTCCAATCGTCGGAGTTGTCAGCAGAAAAACCATATTTGCCTATTCCTAGGCACTTAGGCTTACCTTTAAGCGATTTGCCATCTAGCGCTTCCCAAAAGGCATTATGGCGAATCGGGAAGCGCAGAGCTAGACTACCTTTGTCAGAGTAGATTTTTACATCGCAAGCTGACTGAGCTTTATTGGATTGAGATTTCATGGCGATTCTCTGTAAGTATTGATTTTTCAAGGTTCTAGGATTCTAGAATTTTTCTAGAGTATCCTTACTTTACTTATCTCATTTACCACTCCGTAAGAGGGTGTGGTAGCTATGTAGGTAGTATAGCACAGCTTCCTGTTCTCATTGCCAAGCTGGGGGGAAGTCTTTGTTTGTGGTTCCCCCTGGGACTCATATCAATTCTGGTTGCACTCAGACATGATAGTTTGGACACGGCAGTGCCGTTTCCCTACCCCGATTAATTGTAGGGACTAAGGCACTCGCGGTGTCCTGACTGTGGGTAATATTAATTCCGATGCTGCACGGAGGCAGTAATCCTAATCTTTAGACCTGAGAGTGTCAAGATGGACGAACGGCGTCGCAAAACTAATATTAATATGCTCCGAGCGCTGCTGGAAAATCCTGGAGACTCAGGAACAGATTTGATTTTGAAGTTAAACTCGGAGTCGATCGACATTGACTCTGAGTTGGTAGAAACGCTTTACTTGGAAGTGCCGGCACTGACACCAGAAAGTTTAGTCAAAGCGGCAAAATTTTTTCAGGGGGTGATTGCCCCCTTGGAACTTGCACGGGAAAATGCTCCATTACCAGCCACCCCCCAGGCATATCTGACTTTTTTAGCAGAAGTATTGCAGACAGTGACGCACAGCCCAGACTTCCGGCAAGTCTACCCGCTGCTGAGAAATAATTTAGATAAATTAGACCAAAACTTCGCGCAATTGCTCCGCCAGTGGGCAGGTTCGGTGCTACCGGGAGCGACATCAGTTGAGACTAGGCGTCTTGGGGCGCTAATCGGTAATTTGAGCCATGCGATTGGGCGGTTTCCTCTCGGCAACAAGGCAAATAATTTGGAAATCGAAATAGCCGGTTACGAGACTGTTGCTAAGGTTTTTACTCGCTCATACTTTCCTCAAGATTGGGCGATGCTACAAAACAATCTGGGCAATGCTTATAGCGATCGCCTGAAGGGTGATCCAGCCCAAAATCTGGAACAGGCGATCGCTTGTTTTAAAAATGCTCTGCAAGTGCGGACTCCTCAACAGTACCCGGAACAATGGGCGACGCTACAAAACAATCTGGGAAGTGCTTACACCGATCGTCTGAAGGGAGATCCGGCAGAAAACCTGGAAAAGGCAGTCGCCTGCTATCAAAATGCGTTGCGAGTTCGCACTCGCGAGATTTTTGGGGAAGAGTGGGCCAGCACTCAAAATAATCTTGGCCGCGCTTACAGCCGCCGAATTCGAGGCGACAGAGCTCAAAATTTGGAACTGGCGATCGCTTGCTACTACAATGCGTTGCAAGTCTACAACCGCAACTTGTCTCCCCGGCGCTGGGCGACTACTGAAAATAATTTGGCAAATGCTTATTGTGCTCGTCTGCGAGGGAATCGAGCCGAAAACCTGGAATATGCAATCAACTGTTATCAAAGAGCTCTGCAAATACGGACTAGGGAGGCTTTTCCGGTTCAGTGGGCGACGACTCAAAGTAATTTGGGTCGGGTGTGGATCGATCGCATTCAAGGCGACAGGATCGAAAATTTGGAAATGGCGATCGTTTGCTATCAAAATGCTTTGCAAGTTCATACTCGCCAAAAGTTTCCTGAACGCTGGGGAACACTGCAAACTTATCTCGGCAAAGCTTACAATCTGCGGTTGAAAGGAGAAAAATCTGACAATCTCGAATTAGTAATTACTTGCTATCAAAATGCTTTGCTGTTTTGCAGCCGCCAAAAGTTTCCTGAACGCTGGGCGATGTTGTGTGCTTACCTTGGCCGCGCTTTGAGTGAACATCTGAAAGGGGAAAGAAGCCGTAATCTCAAAAGCGCGATCGCCTGTTATCAAAATGCTTTGAAAATATATACTCGTCAAAAGTCTCCCGATCGTTGGGCGATGTTGCAAAACGATCTGGGTCAAGCTTTTTGTGAGTTGACGGAGACTGAAAACTCGTCGCACCTTCAAACTGCGATCGCCTGCTATCACAATGCAGCTCAAGTCTACACTCGCGAAACTTATCCGCACCGTTGGGCTCAAACTTTGTTTTATTTGGGTAAGGCTCACCGAGTTCAAGGCGAATTACTCCGAGCTTATAGTGTTTTTGCTGCTGCTGTCGATACTGTGGAATTCTTGCGCTGCGAAGCTACTGTTGATTTGGTCGATTTGGGCGAATCTGCGATCGCAGATTCGCTCAAATCAACTCGAACTTGGACTGGACTCTACAAATCCCTGGTGCAAGTTTGTCTGGAACTCGGTGACACTCAACCTGACTATTATGCCAAGGCCCTGGAATACACCGAACGTCACAAAGCTCTAAATTTGGTAGAACTGCTGGTGAAATGTGACCTGACTCCCAAAGGCGACATTCCCGTAGAAGTTCGAGGTGAGTTGGAGTGTTTGCGACGGGCAATTGTGGCGGAACAACAGCGCCAAGAACAGGGAGTTTCCGACGCGGGTGGTGTGATTTCAGCGGGGGATGACACCCAAGGTTTAAACGGCGGTTCTCTGCTGGGGAACTCGGACTGGACACACCTGAATCAATTGTGGAAGCAGTTGGACGAGTTGATTGCCTCTGAAGTGGAATCAAAAGACCCTTTCTTTAACTTAGCTCGCAAAGTTCAACCGATCGGGTTTAAACAAATTCGGGAATTGTTACCAGATGGAAATAGTGCTGCTGTGGTGTGGGGTAGTTTAGGGGAGGTATTGGTCGCCTTTATGGTTCTGGCTGATGCCGAATATCCCGCTGTACACCTGTGTTCGCCCAAAAATGCTTTGGAACTCGAAAGTTGGGCTTCTGAGTATAAGAACGCCTATTCTGACCAAAAAGGTCGTTGGACTAATCATCTCCAAGCTCGACTCAACCGTTTGGCGACGCTACTGGAAATAGACCAAGTAGTGTCGATGGTGCCGGAAAATTGCGATCGGCTAATTTTTGTGCCACACCGATTTTTACACGCTTTACCCCTCCACGCTTTACCTCTGGGGATGGGAGAGTTATTTTTTGAGAACCAGGGAAATTCTAAGTTGCCTGGGATCGATCGCACTGGTTCGGATTTGGATACAATCATCGGTTCAGATTTTTCTCAAAGTTCCGCTTTTAACAACTTGCAACCGCCTGCTGCTTATTTGATCGATCGATTTAGTAGAGGAATTAACTATGCTCCTAGCTGTCAGCTATTGCGCTTGAAACAGATCGCCCGCAGCGAGGCCATTGGTCGATATCGACCGCGATTGCAGCAACTTGTAGCACTTCCCAATTTTACTAAAGACTCCCTCTACAGTAATATTGAAGTCGCCAATATTTGCCAATATTTTTCCAGTGCGAAAGTTTTGCGCCAAAAGCAGGTCAATAAACAGGCTGTTTGTAGTGCTGTTGCTGCCAATAATTATGGGGATTCACCAGTGCCAACAGGGCAGTTGACATCAAAAAAAGTTGCTCATTTTGCGTGTTTAAGTTTGCTAAATCTGGCTTCACCTCTGAAATCCGGTGTATCTTTGAAAGATGATTTTTTGAGTTTGGAGGAAATATTTAATTTGGATTTTCGGCAATACTTTTTAGTGACTTTATCAGCTTGCGAAATTGAAAAAGGTGAAGTTACAAATGATGGAGATTTTGTTGGTTTTTCGACTGCTTTGCTGTATGCTGGTACATCTAGTGTCGTCAGCAGTCTTTGGAAAGTAAATGATGTTTCGACGCTACTGCTGACAAGCAAGTTTTATGAAAATCTTGCCCAGTTTCCCAGATTGCAAACGGGAGATGTGGCTCATGCGCTCAATAATGCTCAAAGGTGGCTGCGAGATTTGACTGGCGAGGAATTGGATCTGTTGCTAGCGGATTTTCAGCCTCAAATTTCGCAAATGTTCGATCGGCTTACTCAAAGTTCTCGCTTAATTGCCGAGGCTTCTTTCCAGCAAATTCGTAACCGCAAACCTCATCCTTTTGCTAATCCTTATTACTGGGCAGCTTTTACTGCTTCTGGGGTTTAGTTATTGGTTATTGGTTATTGGTTATTCGATGGGCCCGATGCCCGATGCCCGATGCCCGATGCCCGATGCCCATAAAAAATAAAAAACCCGACATAGACAACTCATTTAAAATTGTCAGTGCCGGGTACAAATTCAACAACTTATTAGCAAAAGATTAGGAATTTTTGCCAAAAATTTGTTCCTTGATGGCTTCAATTTCTTGACCTAATTGTTGGCGATTGGAAGAGCGCAACAAATAGCGGTAGACAAACCACACGGTATATCCAATACCGATTAGCTCAAATGTTGGTGCTAATAGAGGAATATCGTTAAGCTCATTTACTATGCCCAAAAGCACTTTCAAAGAAATAATCGACACTAAAATCAAACCGACGACTGTCAGCGGACTTTTGTACTGCTCGTAAAAAGCGCCGATATAAGCAGGAAGCTCAGACAAAATTGAGATAACTTGTTCTTTTATCTGCTGAGCTTGATTTGGGTTTTCTTGGGTGACAGTAACTTTTGTAGTACCGATCGCACTTTCAGTATTATCACCCGTTGGAATTTCGGTGATGATCACAGTTGTTTCTGGTTCGTTTGATGAAGTCATTTCTTCACTCATAATAGTTTTTGGCTGATTAGCGGCAGGTATTTCAACTGCTGCTACGACTGTTGCAACGGCCGATATTTCGACTGCTGCAACGGGTGATTCGACTGTTTTAACAGCCGGTTCTTCGACTACTGTAACTTCTACTGGTTCAACAACGGGCGTTTCGACTACTCTAACTTTCACTGCGGGTTCAACAACCGGGGTTTCGATTGTTTCAAGAGTCAGTGATTCGACTGTTGAAACCTCGACTGCTGGCTGTTCCAGGGCGGGAGTTTCGGCTGGGGATTGTTCTGGGCTAGGAGTTTCTGCCACAGCATCAACAATCGGCAAATTCAAGTTATTAATAGCTGTTTGCAAGCGGTCTCGATCCGTTCCACGCTGGTGAAGGATTACCCAAGATTCTATCAGATCGGGGCCGTGCATTGCGCCGGTCAAAGCTGCTCTCAGCGATCGCATAATTAGCCCTTTGTTAAGATTTTTCTCTTTACTGAGCTTTTTAGTGATTTTTTGAGCTTCGGCTGATACCAGTGTTGAATGACTTTCCAGAGCTTCTAGAACAGCTTGTAGTGCTTCTGCTACCTTTGGCTGCTGCAATTGTGCGATCGCCTCTTCTTCGTATTCCACCTCGGTGGAGAAGAACAATTTGCACATATCAACAGCATCAGTTAAACGCACCAGACTCTGACTGATTAAAGTAGTTATTTGTTCGAGCCAGGTGCGATCGGCTTCTATATCAAATTGATAACCTGCTTTCTGCCAATAAGGTATCAGTAAATCAGTCAATTGTGGCACCGGCATTTTGTGCAGGTATTGACTATTCAACCAGTTGAGTTTATCCCAATCAAATTTTGCACCAGCTTTGTTAACGCGATCGCAACTAAAGACAGCCGCAGCTTCCGACAATGTAAATATTTCTTGCGTTGAATCCGGCGCAGTCCAACCAAGCAAAGTCATGTAATTGACCAAAGCTTCGGGGAGATAGCCCATATCTTTAAAATCAGAAATCGAGGTAACGCCGTCCCGCTTAGAAAGTTTTTGCCCTTGGGTGTTTAAAATCAGTGGCGTGTGGGCAAATTCTGGGATAGTCGCGCCCAAAGCTTCGTAAAGCAAAATTTGTTTGGGAGTATTACCAATATGATCTTCGCCACGGATGACGTGGGTAATGCCCATATCAATGTCATCGACGACTACGGCCAGGTTGTAGAGGGGTTGGCCGATGTCAGTGGTAGTGGCAGCCCTGGCAATTACCATATCGCCACCAAGGTCGCTACCTTTCCAACTAACAGTATCGCGTACTGTGTCGTTCCAAGAGATTGTGCGATCGTCATCAATCATGAAACGAATCACAGCTTGTCGCCCTTCGGCTTCAAAAGCCGATCGCTCTTCAGGAGTCAGATTGCGGTGGCGGTTATCATAGCGAGGAGCCTGCTTGTTGGCTTTTTGTGCTTCCCGCATTTGGTCAAGTTCTGCCGAAGTGGTGTAACAGCGGTAGGCTAGTCCTTTGTCGAGGAGAGTTTGGACAGTTTGTCGGTAGATGTCCAAGCGTTGGGACTGGAAACTTGGGCCTTCATCCCAATTCATCCCCAGCCAAGTTAGTCCTTCCAGGATATTGTCGGTGTATTCGCTCTTGGAACGTTCTAAGTCTGTGTCTTCTACCCGCAGGATGAATTTGCCACCTTGATTGCGGGCAAATAGCCAGTTGAATACGGCGGTTCTGGCGGTACCGATGTGGAGGTTTCCGGTGGGACTGGGGGCTAGACGGACTCTGACGTTCATGTAAATTTTTGCTGTTAGATTGGGTGCGATTTGCTGGCGCTTGACTTCGTTGTTGCTCAGACTACAGATTTTAGTATATTTTGTCGCCCCTAGTAAAAATTCTGGTTGACGGTTGCTTTGGCTCAAATTAGATGTTTGAGAATACAGCATCGAGCGATCGAGCTATAGTTTCCCGCAACGCAGCAGGCGACATCATGACGATACTAGCATTGCAGGTGATGAATAGTGAATTAACCTTTCGGACGATTTTTCTAAGCAAAAGTAACTGTGGTGCAAGTCTGTCGATCGCCTGTTGGATTCAATCAATTCCTGTAAAATACTGATGCGAGTCTGTTGTTCCTCCCGATCGCCTTTTACCCATGTCTACTGCACAAACTGAATTTCCCGAATCTGTCGAAATTAAACCATCACCGTCTTGGCAAATTGAGCTGCTGTACGATGGTCAGTGTCCTTTGTGCGTGCGAGAAGTCAACTTTTTGCGGAAACGGGATGCTGGCAGAGGTTTGGTAGCATTTGTGGATATAGCGGACGATCTCTACAACCCGGAACTCCACGGCGGAATCGACTATGAAACGGCAATGGGACGAATTCATGCGGTGTTACCAGACGGTACGACGGTTAAAAATGTGGAGGTTTTTCGCCGTATCTACGAGATTTTGGGGATGGGTTGGGTGTATGCTGTGACTAAGTTGCCGATTGTTGGGGCGATCGCAAATTGGCTGTATGGAATTTGGGCTGACTGGCGGCTACCTTTGACGGGAAGGCCGAATTTAGCGATTGTTCTGGGCGATCGAACTAAACGCCTTAAGTGCGATGATCCGAGTCGTTGTCGGATCAATGACCAAAAAAACGGGATACAAGCCCCGTCCTTCTAGGACGGCTTTTCTTGATTTTTAATATATTCCTTTAATAGCTGGTAAAAGTATAGTCGTTTATGACATGACATGGGAGGCCTC
This sequence comes from Oscillatoriales bacterium, assembly GCA_043718495.1. Taxonomy (GTDB): domain Bacteria; phylum Cyanobacteriota; class Cyanobacteriia; order Cyanobacteriales; family Microcoleaceae; genus Microcoleus. Next base: position 23,891 of record JAYSVM010000044.1, read on the forward strand.
AAGTCCCTCCCCTTTCTTTTTTACTTCGAGCGGATTGACCCGCCTCGGCTGAACTACGCAGCTCTCTATCCCATCGCTAAAAGCATTTGGGATTGCTTT
>JAYSVM010000045.1:0-23853 GCA_043718495.1 Oscillatoriales bacterium
ATTGTCGGTAGGGACACGGCACTGCCGTCTCCTAATTTCGGCTACTAACAACTAACCAATAACAACTAACAACCAACCAATAACAACTAACTAATAACAACTAACTAATAACAACTAACAAATAACAAATAACAAATAACAAATGACTATTAGATTGAACCAAAATTTGCGGATGTTGAGTTCTCTGTTTGGAGGAGAGACATTTATCTATATTTTCAAGAGACTGTTGCAGGCTTTACTCACACTGTTTTTAGCATCAATTCTTTGTTTTGCAATTATTGAACTTGCACCAGGAAATTACTTGGATACTTTCAAGGAAAATCCGAAGATTTCGCCGGAGACAATCCAACAATACAAAGAGCAATTCGGCTTGGATAAACCGGCGATTGTACAGTATGGGCTGTGGTTACAACAAATTGTGACTAAGGGGGATTTTGGTACGAGTTTTGTGTATCAGCGATCGGTGGCTTCTCTGCTGTGGGAACGAGTGCCGGCGACGTTGTTAATGGCGATCGCATCTTTGATTGTAACTTGGGCGATCGCAATTCCCTTGGGAATAGTCGCCGCCGTCAATCAAAACCGGACAGCCGATCGCATTTTGCAAGTAGTCAGCTACACAGGACAAGGATTTCCCAGCTTTATCATGGCCTTGCTGCTACTATTTTTTGCCCAGAATACATCGCCTCTATTTCCAGTAGGAGGAATGACCAGTATTGACCACGCAGACTTACCTTGGTGGGGTCAAATTATGGATTATGGTTGGCACTTAATTTTGCCAACTGTCGCCTTGAGTCTAACTGGTTTTGGAGGTTTGCAAAGATTGATGCGGGGACAATTATTGGACGTGCTGCGTCAAGATTACATCAGGACAGCGCGGGCGAAAGGTTTGCCGGAAAATCGAGTAATTTATCTTCATGCTCTGCGGAATGCGGTTAATCCATTGATTACGTTGTTAGGTTTTGAGTTTGCTAGTTTGTTGAGTGGTGCGTTTATTGCGGAACTTTTCTTTAATTGGCCTGGTTTGGGGAAACTGACTTTGGATGCTGTGAATAATCAAGATTTGTATTTAGTAATGGCAACTTTGATGATGGGTTCTGCGATGTTGATTGTTGGGAATTTGTTGGCGGATTTGTTGCTGAAGGCGATCGATCCGAGGATTAAGTTGGAAGATTTGAAATAGTAGAATTAGTCCATACCTTTGAACAAACCGATCGCACCTCCTGTATAATTCGGATTATTTCAGCCCGCAAAGCTAATTTCACAGAAACCCAACCTTATCAAGAGAGGAAATTATGAAATCAGAGTATGACTTTTCTTCATCAGAGCAAGGCAAGTTTTACCATCCTGATGCTAGGTTTCATTATCCCATTTATCTCGAACCCGATGTCGAGGACTTTGTGACTAAAATTGCCGATCATAAAAAGATTGAGGTTCAAGCTTTGGTCAATGAATGGCTGAGAAATAACATTAAACTAATTCAAAGTGTTGAGTAGGAGTGTTTTATGTCAGAACAACAACCAAATGAATCAATTAGTTTTAGCCGCTTTGCCGACTGGTGCAGGAATATTGACAGTCTTTCAGAATCGGCAAGGTACACAGTTAAAGTGTTGTTAAAAAAGGCCGGTACTGATCATGCTGAAGCAGCGGAGCGGATACTTTCAAGCATGACAGAACTGGATCTCAGCGACAATCAAATTACCGACATCAGCTTCCTGGACCCCCTCACCAATCTGACAAAACTTTATCTCAGCAGCCGTGAAATTACCGACCTCAGCTCTCTCGGCTCCCTCACCAATCTGACCACACTGACTCTCAGTGGCAAGCGAATTACGGACATCAGCTCCCTCGGCTCCCTCACCAATCTGACCACACTGACTCTCTACAGCCATGAAATTACCGACTTTAGCTTCCTCGCCCTCACCAATCTGACAAAACTGACTCTCAGCAGCCAGAGTATTACCAACATCAGCTCTCTCGGCTCCCTCACCAATCTGACAGAACTGTCTCTCGACGGCGATCGAATTACCGACATCAGCTCCCTCGGCTCCCTCACCAATCTGACAAAACTTTATCTCTGCGGCTATGGAATTACCGACATCAGCCCTCTCGGCTCGCTCACCAATCTGACCGATCTGGATCTCGACAGCGATCAAATTACCGATATCAGCTCCCTCAAATCGCTCACCAATCTGACCGATCTGGATCTCACATACACTAATGTTACCGACATCAGCTCCCTCAGCTCGCTCACCAATCTGACCTATCTGAATCTCGGTGATTACTGCGATCGCCGCCAGAGTATTACCGGCATCAGCGCGTTGCGATCGCTCACCAATCTGACAGTAGAGCACGAAAATGTGGGACTGATTCTCGACCTCGACTATCCTACAATTTACACTTTCAGCGCGTTAGACGAACTCGCACAAAAACGTCTTACTCTCTCGACTACGCCAATTGATGCTGAAAAAGCCACAGCAGCAGTCAAAGTTGCCTATGCAACTATTGGCTTAGAAGAACCAGAAGTGATTATTTGCAGCAGTCCCCGCGACGCTTATCTCCAAATCTTCAACTTGCCAAAACGCGACCATTCACAAAACTGTTCAGACGAATGGCGCTGGAATAGATTGGGGGAAAAGCTAGACTGGAAATGGATGTCCCCATCGATCGTGGGAGAATTTGCAAGTCCTTTCGTGTGGAAGTGTGAGCTCAATCGGGTGACTATCGAGTCCGAAGCAGACAGCACAATGCAGTCGCTAATGTACCAATTCCTTCGCGAATATGCGCGATCAGAACAAACGATGGGGAATATTTTTCCCGATCCTGTGTTCTCCCTGATATCCCCTAAAACCCCCACGACTTTGTTTAAAGAAATCTATTTAGCCCAATTGTATATCTCTTCATCAGGCATCAATCTCTCAGAAAATGCACAAGAAATACTTCGCTGCGAAAAGTTGCTGTTTGAGCATTGCGGTTTTATATTTCCATTTGAAAAAATTTGCCTGGTGTGCGATCGCCCCCGCCACCTACGCTTTGACAGTGAAAACCGCTTGCACGCGGAAGCAGAACCTGCGATCGAGTTTGCGGACGGATGGAATTTTTACTATTATCATGGTGTCAGATTGCCAGAAAAATACGGTCAAATCTACCCGAACCAATGGCAATCCCAATGGCTGTTATCAGAAGACAATGCCGAACTGAAGCGAGTGTTAATTCAAGGAATTGGTTACGATCGCATTTGTCAAGAGTTGTCAGCAGAACAAATAGATAGTTGGCAGGAATATTCACTATTAAAAATAGATACTGCCGATGTTGAGCCGATTTATTTGTTAAAAATGACTTGTCCGAGTACGGGATTCATTCACGCTTTGAGAGTGCCGCCAAATCTGACATCAGCTAGGGAGGCAATTAGCTGGGTAAATTGGGATATCGATCCAGAGGAATTTTCCGTGCAGACTTGATATTAGTAAGGATTTGTGCGATCGAGAATCTAGTTGTTTTCATTTCAGAAACGAGATGACAATAACGAGATGACAATTCCTGGAAGAACGGGCTAGGCTAGCTAAAACATCCATTTCCATGCCTGAGATTACCTCATCAAATTTCTCTTAGCGCTCAAAATATGGCACAACAACTAGCAATAGAAACTCGCGGGCTGACGAAACAATTCGATCGCCATATCGCCGTCAATGACATCGATTTGCAAGTAGCAGCAGGCGAAGTCAATAGTTAATATTCCCATGCCCCATTCCCCATCTAGGAGTGTTTTATGTCAGAACAACAACCAAACGAACCAATGAGTTTTAGTCGTTTTGCCGACTGGTGCAGGCATATTGACAGTCTTTCAAGAGAGGCAAGGCACACAGTTGAAGTGTTGTTAAACAAGGCTGGCACTGATGACGCTGATGACGCTGAAGAAGCGGAGCAGATACTTTCAAGCATGACAGAACTAAGTGTGTGTGGCAATGAAATTACCGACATCAGTTCCCTCGGTTCCCTCACCAATCTGACAGAACTCGATCTCAGCTACACTCAAATTACCGACTTCAGTTCCCTCGGTTCCCTCACCAATCTGACAGAACTCGATCTCAGCTACACTCAAATTACCGACTTCAGTTCCCTCGGTTCCCTCACCAATCTGACAACCCTGAATCTCAGCGGCGCTCGAATTGATCTAAATACCGACATCAGCTCCCTGAGTTCACTTACCAATCTGACAACCCTGAATCTCAGTGGCAATGAAATTACTGACATCAGCTTCCTCGGCTCACTCACCAATCTGACAACCCTGAATCTCAGCGGCAATGAAATTACCGACATCAGCTCCCTGACTTCACTTACCAATCTGACAACACTGGATCTCGGTGCCAATGGAATTAAAGACTTCAGCTTCCTCAAATCGCTCATCAATCTGACAACACTGGATCTCAGCGACAATTATCAAATTAAAGACTTCAGCTTCCTCAAATCGCTTACCAATCTGACAACACTAAGTCTCGACACCTATCAAATTAAAGACTTCAGCTTCCTCAAATCGCTCACCAATCTGACAGCACTGGGTCTCGGTTCCGATAAAATTACCGACTTCAGCTATCCGACAAAACGAGAGTTCGATGTCTACCGCCACAATCAAATTACCGACACCTATCAAATTAAAGACTTCAGCTTCCTCAAATCGCTCACCAATCTGACCACACTGGATCTCAGCGACAATCTAATTACCGACTTCAGCTTCCTCAAATCGCTTACCAATCTGACCACACTACATCTCAGCACCTGTCAAATTACCTATATCAGCTCCCTCGACTCGCTCACCAATCTGACAACACTGCATCTCCGCGGGCCTCTCAACGACATCAGCTCCCTCGGCTCGCTCATCAATCTGACAACACTGCATCTCAGTCACTTTCACAGAATTTATATTTATAACTTCAGTTTCCTCGGCTCGCTCATCAATCTGACAACACTGCATCTCAGCCACAGTCACGGAATTTCTGGCACCAGATACCTGGGCTCGCTCACCAATCTGACAACACTGCATCTCCGCAAGAATATCTACATTCAGGATATCAGCTCCCTTGGCTCGTTCGCCAATCTGACAACAGTCTATCTCGACGGTAATCTAATAAAGAAAATGCCGAACTTAAACGAGTGTTAATTCAAGGAATTGGTTACGATCGCATAATTCAAGAGTTGGCACCAGAAAAAATAGATAGCTGGTAGGAATATGCACTATTAAAGATAGATAATGCCGATGTCGAGCCAATTTATTTGTTAAAAATGACTTGTCAGAGTACGGGATTCATTCACGCTTTGAGAGTACCGCCTAACCTGACATCAGCTAGGGAGGCAATTCGCTGGGTAAATTGGGATATCGATCCAGAGGAATTTTCCGTGCAGACTTGATATTAGCAACGATTTGTGCGATCGCGGAAATGTCCTTGTTTTAATTTCCGAAACGAGATGACAGTTCCTTGAAGGAGAGGCTAGGCTATCTTAAACATCCATTTTCATGCCAGCGATTGCCTAATCCAATTTCTCTTACCGCTCAAAATATGGCACAACAACTAGCAATAGAAACTCGCGGGCTGACGAAACAATTCGATCGCCATATCGCAGTCAATGACATTGATTTGCAAGTAGCAGCAGGCGAAGTATGCGGACTCATCGGCCCCAACGGTGCGGGGAAAACTACCTTGCTGCGGATGTTGGCGGCTGCTGAGGAACCGACTACAGGGGAAATATACATCAATGGGGATAGGTTATTGCGCGATCGATCGCATCCCATCCTCAAACAACGCATCGGCTTTCTGCCCGACGACTTTCCCCTCTACGACGACTTGACTGTTTTGGATTATTTAGACTATTTTGCGCGACTCTATAACCTCCAACAGTCCCATCGGCGATCGCGCATCAACTCCGTTTTAGAACTCGTACAACTAACCAACAAACGTAACAGCGTAATTTCTACCCTGTCGCGGGGGATGAAACAGCGTCTGAGTTTGGCGAGAACAATCATCCATGAACCGCTGTTGCTATTGTTAGACGAACCAGTTTCTGGCTTAGATCCGATCGCCCGAATGCAGTTTCGTGAAATTATCAAACTCTTGCAATCAGTGGGCATGACCGTACTCATATCATCTCACGTCCTTAGCGATTTAGCCGAACTTTGTAGTTGGGTTGGTATCATGGAACTTGGATATCTGGTCGAAAGTGCACCTTTACAAGAACTTTACAAACGCCTCAGTCGCCAGCAAATTTTCATGTCGGTTTTAGGCAATAATTTAGAAGCGTTAGTATCGGAATTAAAAAACTTTCCTTGGGTAGAAACTTGGGAAATAGTGCCAGAAACTCAGCAGGTTTGTGTTAATTTTTCGGGAAGCCAAGAAGATGCAGCCAATTTATTACGCGAACTTATCGTGGCCAAGATTCCTCTAAGGGAATTCCACTGTGCTCAAGAAGACTTGGAAACCATTTTTCTCAAAATGGGACATCAGCAAGCTTCCTAATTTATTTTTTAAGCTTTTCTGCAAAGAATGAACAGTGAGTTATAACTGAGATCTTGCACTATCAACAAATCACCAATAACCTATGACACTTAATTTACTAGACCAAATTGGCAACGGTCATCCCCAGTTATTTCGAGAAATCAAAGGCCGCTGGAAAATGGGCAATATTGCGATCGCATCTGCTTTCTCCCTAGGGCCTCAACTGCTACTATTTATGTTTTACAGGGCCCAGTTACCCGCTGCCCTTCGTAATACTGAGGGTACTGAACCGATCAGTAACACATTTTGTGTTTTAAAGATGACCACTGAGACAAAACCAGGAACAAAATGTCTCACAGATACCTTGGGTAACTTAGTGATTGACTGGCCAAAGTGGTGGGTAGAAATATTTATTTGGCTGAGCATATTTAGCGTGTTAGTCCTATTAGTAGCAGGGACTTATATGCTCGTCAGCGACTTAGACAAGGAGGAACGACGGGGCACACTCAACTTTATTCGCCTCAGTCCCCAGTCTGCCAAAACAATTTTTATGGGCAAAATTCTCGGCGTACCAATTTTACTGTATCTAGCAGCAATTCTGGCAATACCACTACATCTATACAGTGGATTAGCTGCTCAAATACCTTTGAATGAAATTTTAGGTTTCTACATGGCGATCGCAGCTAGCTGTGCTTTATTTTACAGCACTGCGATGCTATTTGGATTGACAACCAGTTGGTTGGGAGGATTTCAACCTTGGTTAGCTAGTGGTATCGCTTTGTTTGTGTTTGGAATTTCTACGATTAAGTTGACAGTAAGTGCTGGGGATTTAGGAACATTTGTGTCTTCCATTGGCATCCTCAGATATCTAATTTTTGGAATAATTGATAGATATGAATTCAATTCATTAGGTGTAGATATAGACAAGTTACAATGGTTTTACTTGCCGATCGGTAAAAATATTGTGAGTGGCCTAATTTTGTCTCTGTCAATTTGTGGTATCGGAACCTATTGGATGTGGCAGGGATGGCAGCGTCGTTTTCCTAATCCTACCACCACGATTTTTAGCAAGCGACAAAGTTATTTTGCGGTTATCTGCTGTCAGCCAATCATCTTAGGCTTTGCACTCCAAACTAAGTCCATAGCCTACGGTAAAGATTTTCCTTTGCTAGCCTTGAATTTGATAATGTTCTTAATTGTCATAGCATCTTTAACGTCTGACAGACAATCTTTGTACGATTGGGCGAGATATCGTCAACAAATCGTTCCCAGCAATCAGAAATTGTGGCGACGTTACCCACTACTCGATTTGGTGTGGAGCGAAAAAAGTCCGGCTATAGTTGCGATCGCGATTAATCTCCTCAGCTCATCCTTAATTGTCATCTGCGGACTAATTTACACACTTAAAACCAAAATGGAGACGTTTGATACAAACCTATTTTGGGGTATAATTTTCGGGATGAATCTGATCCTCATCTACGCAGCCATCACCCAACTATTCCTATTTCTCAAAACCCGCAATCAGGAAATTTGGGCAGTAGGTACTATCTGCGGTGCTATTTTATTACCACCTGTGATTTTATCGATGCTGTTGCTCACTCTAGAAAAAGCTCCTGTATTCTGGCTATCTACGACATTGCCGATTTTTTGGACTTCTTCGGCTTACATGGAATTTGGAACTACGATTTTGTTGTCTATACTCAGTCAGTGGACTGTTTTGGCGTTGTTGAATCTGAAATTGCGATCGCAACTGAAACTCGCTGGGGAATCAGCTTCTAGGGCACTGCTGAAAGCCTAAACAATCACAAAATTGTTCAGAAACCGGGTTTTTTACGAATACTTTGTTGTTGCCGATAAATTTGATAAAAACCCGGTTTCTTTGACGGAGTCCATAAATCCTGTGATCCATAAAAGCCAGTCTTGAACAGGCAAGATGCCTGTTCCACAATGATTATTGGAGAGGTATAACTAACTGAATTGTTGAGCATAATAACGGGCATAACGATCGCCTTTTTCGAGCAATTCCTCATGGGTACCCGACTCCACAACTCTTCCTTTTTCCAAAACCAAAATTCTGTCAGCCTTCCGCACAGTCGCCAAACGGTGTGCGATAATAAACACAGTCCTGTCTTGCATCAATCTTTCCAACGCTTCCTGCACCAAAGCTTCTGATTCTGAATCCAGTGCTGATGTCGCTTCATCGAGGATGAGAATTCGCGGATTCAGCAAGACTGCACGTGCGATCGCAATTCTTTGTTTTTGACCACCAGATAAGTTGACACCCCTTTCCCCAACCCAAGTTTGATAACCGTCGGGAAACTCACTAATAAATTGATGGGCGTTAGCAATTTCAGCCGCTTTTTCCACATCTTTCAGTTCATAATACGATCGCCCAAAAGCAATATTTTGAGCAATCGTCCCCGAAAATAAAATAGTTTCCTGTGGTACAATCCCGATTTGCCGCCGCAGCGTATTTAATGTCACATCTTGAACATCAATCCCATCAATTAAAACTTGTCCAACTTGCGGATCGTAAAATCTCGGTAACAAGTTTACCAAAGTAGTTTTTCCCGCACCAGATGCCCCCACGAGGGCAATCATTTCCCCCGGAAGTGCCAGTAAACTCATATTTTGTAAAATCGGAACCCCACTCTGATCAAAGGGTGATTGAGGCTCTTTTCCTGTCTGATCAAGGGGGGATTGAGATGGATAAGCAAAATTAATATTGCGGTATTCTACTTTCCCCGTAACATGGGGAAGTTCAATCGCCCCAGGCTTTTCGACGACTGTTGGTACAATCGCTAAAAGTTCAAAAATGCGATCGCTAGAAGCCTCTCCCTGCTTGAAATCACCGTAATTAGCAGTAGTAGTTGCGATCGGATCGATCAAAAGAGCCGCTCCTGCGATATAACTAATAAACTGAGAACCAGTCAAATTACCCTGCTCAATTTGCCAACCTCCCAGCAAGAATAGCAAAATTATACTAACTGCTTCGGGAAAGCCAACCACAATAAATTGAAGTGCCTTGATTCGTTCTGACAAATACTTAGCGCGACGGTTTTTTTCTGCTTCTTCAGTAAAGCGAGCAATTTCATAATCTTCAGCCACAAAGGCTTTAATCAAACGAATTCCGCTGAATACTTCTGTCAGCAAAGAAGATAAATCAGAGATGCGATCTTGACTTTCTCGCGAGTATCTGAGCAATTTTTCGCCAAACCAGCTAATGAGTAATGCCATCAGTGGTATAATAACTAATGCACCTAAAGTTAATTGCCAGTTGAGATAAATCATATATCCCATTATCACAATTAGCTGTAAAATAGAAGGAATAAATTGATGAAAAAATTTATTTATAACTTCGCCAATCCGGTCAATATCTTCAGTTAAGCGGTAGGATAAATCTCCGGTTTGAGCAGTTTCAAAGTAGCCGATATTGAGATTTTGTAAGTGCGTATAAACTTTTTTGCGAATTTCTAAAGCGATAGTTAAGGCTGCTTTTGCCATTAGCGTATCTTGGGCATACTGGATGATGCTGCGAATCAAGAATATAATCGCACTGGCTGCGGCTAGTTTAGTGAATCCTTTGAAATCTCCGGTACCTACAAATTTCGATGCTGTTTCGCCAATCAGCCACGCCATTATCGGCCAGAATACGGTAAATCCTAGGGTACAAACTAATGCTTTAGCGATGGTTTGTTGTTGTTGCCGGATGTAAGGTAAGATTTGCCAGTAAGTCGATCGCGTTTTCAAACTATTCTGCATCTGCAAGTTTTGTGTTGAGACATATCTGAGTCAAAACATGATAACAGCGATCGGGCAAATATCGAAAATCATTCTTGGCCATCTGCATGAGTCGCCAATACTTTCGCGCCCGCCACAACTTCTCCCCGAAAGGTAGCCGACTTTCCTGGTTCAACCGTAACTGGTTGAGTGGTAATGAATCCATTGTCGATGGGATTACCTAACTCGTCCAAAACCTCATAGTTAACTTTGACATTCTTGACAATTTTACAGCCTTGATTGATGATTTGACCGCTTAAAAAATTGCCGTCATAATTTACCTTAGTGATTGAAACTTTGGCGGCAATATTGGAACCGCTAATACAACTTTGGGAAGTTCTTGATGGTGTTTTGTTTTCGCACAATTTACCTAAATCTACTGTCTTGCCATCAGTAGTTCTCATGTAGCAAAACGGTTCGTCAATTTCGAGATTTTGAGCTAAAGGATTTGCAGTATTTGCTAACAAAGAGTTAGGGAATATCAGCGGTGTTAGCAAAATTGATAAAGTTAGTATGAAATGTAATTTTTTCATTGATTTTCCCAGAAAAATTGGGATTAAGAAATTAGGACACGGCAGTGCCGTGTCCCTACAAGATTGGGGTAGGGAAACGGCACTGCCGTCTCCTCTATTTCTATCATTCCGGTGTAATTCCTATTAGTTTTTATTCAGGCTTTTAGTCCTTGCACCCGGAACTCTTCGACTTGGACGGCGATTGTTCAAACTACTAGCTGAACGAGTGTTCAAAGCATTAGCAGAACTTGTTAAACCCAAACCTTTCAACATTTCCAAAGCCGCCCTTTCTCCAGTTTCGCAACCTCCTTCCATATAGCCTTGATTTTCCAGGGAAGTGTGTTCTCCTGCAAAATATAAATTGCCAACTTGTTCGCCTTCAACGCCGTGCATTTGCGTCCATTGTCCGACTAGGTAACAGGAATACGAACCTTTAGCATAACGTTCCCCTTGCCAAAAGGCTCGCACAGCTTTACCCGATCGCAAATTTTTAACTCCAGGGAAAACTCTTTCAAATTGCCCCAAGAATTTTTGGGCTTGATCTTCAGGGGTTCCGCTACCGATCGCCAAACCCTTTCTACCTCCTGTAAAATTAGTAACTAAACCATTGACAGTAGGAGAAAAAGGCGTAGCTTCCCAGCTATTTTGGAACCCTAAATCTGTAAACACAGAAGCAGTCGATTTATAAAGTTCGCGCCAAATGCGACTGCGGTAGCCCGTAATCAGCTTAGAATTAGTACCGTAACCCAATTGCTCGATCGCGCGCCGCTTCGATTGGGATAAAGGCACATTAATTTTCACATCTCGCAGAGTGCTGAAGGGCAAAGTTAACAAGACTCGCTCATAAGTGCGATCGAAGGTACTTTGGCCCGATCGCAAACTGACCCGATAACGACCATCCGGCAAAATACTAATCGCCTCCAAAACCGTCCCCGCTTCAATGGAACCAGACAATTGACTGGCCAAACGGTTGACAATTTCACTGTTACCTCCCTCAATTTGATAGCGCTCATCGCTATCACCATACAACTCAAAACTGTCAGCCTCCGCACCAATTAAAAACAGCAGATTTAAAGCCGACTGTTCGTCCGCATCTCTGCCATATTCAGTAGTGTAAGCAATGCGAAGCAACTGCTTGACAATCACGCTAGTCTCAGCACTTTCTACATATTCAGCAAGCGAAAGATTGTCTAGTCTTTCGGCAGTTTCCGTAAAATCTTGATAATTAATGTTATCTCCAACTGCCCGTAAATCCGCCCTAATCTTAGTAGCTAATGGCGCAAAATCTGTGATTAATTGCTGAAGAGAAAATCGTCGCCCTTGCAAGAAAAAAGTATCTTCCACCAATCCCCGTTGCGCCTCAACTAAATCGATCGCCCGCAAACCCAATTCCGTCGCTAGCGAGATCAAAGTAGTATGACCAGTATCAATAAATTCTCCTCCCAACTCCGCCGAAATCTGCGTTCCAGCCACCTTGGGTGTAGTCCGTATCCGTCCCCCCACGCGGTTAGTTGCCTCGATTATATCGGCACGTACACCTCCCTGACGCAAGCGATAGGCCGCCGTCAAACCCGCAATTCCCGCACCCACAACCAAAATGGGCGATCGACCTTGCCGTTGAGCAAAAGCCCCCTCTCCCTCCCGCGTAAAAGTCGCAGCAGCCACCGCCGCCCCCGTCGCCAACCCCCCCCGTAGCAATCCGCGCCGAGATATGGGAAAATTGGAAGTGCGATCCTTTAGCATCCCCAGCAGTTCGTCAGCCGGAATACCCGTTGCCATTGATTTCTGGGCAATTATCGAAGCGCGACGCAGCATTGCCATCAGTGCGGATTTAGCCATAATCTAGACACCCTCACAAAATTTTGATGTAAACTGTACTCTTGATGAAAATTTAATTATGCACTTTCAAGCCTAAGTCTACATAAATTGTTGTAACAATGCTAACCCTCAGAACACTTTTTGACCGCAAGTTTTATCTCGAAAACAACCTCGATGTTGCCGTAGCAGTCGCCAGAGGCACTGTATCGAGTCCCTTCGATCACTATCAAAAAATTGGCAAATTTGAAAATCGTGACCCAAATTCTTTGTTCGACGCTAGCTATTATTTAGAAACAAACACGGATGTAGCCGTATCAGGGGAAAAGAATAAATTTTCTGGTGCAGATCACTTTATTACCTACGGTCAATTTGAACGTCGCAGCCCTAACCCTTTATTCGATGTTAGTTTTTACCTAAGCAGTAACCCAGACGTTCAAACAGTAGTTCAAACCAATCAAGTTACAGCCTTTGAACACTTTCTGAGAATCGGTCAAACTGAAATTCGTAAACCCAGCCCTTTCTTCGATCCTGAATTTTATCTAGGAAAGTATCCGCTGGTAGCAGCAGCCGTCAGGAATGGTGTTGTCAAAAGTGCGATCGAACACTACGTTGAATTTGGTCAAGCAGAAGGTTTGTTGGGTACATTACCAGATATTGCTGATAATTTATTTGCTGCTAAAAACCTGGATATCCTCACCGGGAGTCAAAGTGTAGATGATGCTGTAAGTGTTGCTGAACCAACCGATATTTACAGTTTCATCTTGAATACTCCGAGTCTTTTCAGTGCAACTCTGGATGGTTTGAGTGCAGATGTTGATCTAGAATTAATTCAGGATATCAATGGTCAAGGCGCAGTTGGATTGAGTGATATTATTGCTTCATCTAATAATTTAGGTACGGCTGCGGAACAGATTGTGAGCAATGGTATTTTGCCTGCAGGTACTTATTTCTTGCGTGTTTCTCAAGTTGAAGGTGATACGAATTATAACTTGAGATTGACATCGGCTCCTAGTCCGTAGTTATTAGGAATTGGGCATTGGGCATTGGGAATTGGGAATTGGGCATAGAGAATTGGGAATTGGGAATTGGGAATTGGTAATTACCAATTACCAAGAGAGTGTTGGCGAATTCACATAGGGTTTCACCCCTCACCTCTGAAACCAGCACTCGCGGTGTTTCTCGCATAGATTTCGTAGGTTGGGTAGAGCGTCAGCGAAACCCAACACATTGTTTTAAAAGAGTTGGGTTTCGCAAAGCCTCAACCCAACCTACTAACTACCGATTCCCGATTCCCAATTCCCATGACTAATTCGTATTATTTGAACTTCCTGGAGAAGGCATAGATTGAATAGGAGCCAGAGGCATATTGGAGCGACTTCTCATTAAAGTAGTAGACACCAAAGCATAGCCCAAAACAGCAGGAAGTAGCATCGCACTCAGAAATACGATCGCACCAGCCAGATTTGTCCGATTCAACATCGGGCCATAATGGGTGCGGTAAGGGTCAAACGGTGGTAAATCCGGCCTCTGGATATCCCGAAGCGCGATCGGACGTTTGAACCTCACCCGCCTATCATCCAGCTTTTCTAGCATCATCCAGCCAAATTCCGCCTCTTCTCGACACAGCTTTTGAAAAATAGCAGGATTCCGAAATACATCACTGCTAGCCCGCACAATTTTATACTCCACAACCATACCATCAGCTATCAAATTGCCGTTTGATTGCAAATTATCTTGCCCAGCTAAATTTTCTTCTTGAGAATCGTACCGAGTCAAAACTTCCTCCTCATTATCATTTTTTTGCCCCCTAGCTAATTGCTCGCGGTTCACAAAATTACCCGCGATTACAGACTCTAAACCCAGACTGCCAACCATCAAACTCCAAATCAAAATTTCAACCATAGAAGCACTTAAAAGTTAAAAAATTAAAACTAAAAAGATAGATTTGCTTGATTCTTTTAACTTTCAATCTTGACTTTTCAAATAACCTTCCATCAAACAATCTGTGCCCACTGTGCGCCAAGAAACTCGCTCTAAAATTAAAGCATCAGTCATTTTGGCAAACCCCAAATCTCCTACGGGAGTTGGAGCCTCTGAGCCACCGACAATTTTAGGAGCAATAAAAGCCATAATTTTCTGCACTGCACCGTCAGCAATTGCTTTTGCTGCCAAAGTACCACCACACTCCCACAGTACAGAAAGAAAAGATCGATCGTACAAATAATCCATAACATTAGCCGGTGTGAGCGGCGATAACTCCACAACTTCCACCCCTTTTGCAATTAGAAATTCTTGAAACTCGCGATTAACTCCAGGCTCAGTCAACACCAAAGTAGGCGCAGAAGAGGTGTCCCACAAACGAGCCGACTTTGGCAAATCCAGAGATCGACTCATCACCACTCGCAGGGGATTATGGCGATCGGGTTGATGGCTCGTCAGTTGAGGATTATCCAGACGCACCGTATTTCCCCCCACAATCACCGCATCGCAGCCGACGCGCACGCTGTGTACTTCACTCCGAGCCTCCTCGCCTGTTACCCAAGCGCTGTGACCGGTACTGGTAGCAATTTTACCGTCTAAAGTCATCGCATATTTCAAAATTCCCAAAGGCCGACGATACAAAATCCGGTGTACAAAACCCTCGTTAAGTTTTTGACAAGCTTCCCCTTCTACCCCCGCCACCACTTCAATCCCAGCTTCTCGCAATCGAGCTAATCCTGTTCCAGCTACTAAAGGATTCGGATCGACCATCCCAGCCACTACTTTTGCCACCTTAGCCTCAATCAAAGCTTCCGAACAGGGAGGAGTCCGTCCATAGTGATTGCAAGGTTCCAGGCTCACATAAACCGTCGCCCCGGCTGCCAGTTCCCCCGCTTCCCGGAGCGCGAAAACTTCGGCGTGAGGTTGGCCCGCGCCTGGGTGAAATCCTTCGCCGACAATTTTGCCGTCACGGACAATGACTGAACCGACGAGGGGATTGGGAGCGGTTTTGCCGAGGGCGCGGCGGGCTAATTCTATACAGCGACGCATCATGGCTCGATCGAACTCTTGAATTTCTGCGCTATTTTCCAGTTGTTTTGTACCTTGATATTGTCCTACTTCTGAGGTGGCGATCGGTTTAGCGTCCGCCGGAAAAGTTGCCATAAGATTTTGGTATGATATCTAATCTTGAGTGTATAGCTTTAACATATAAGGAACAATAACAGGCGCTTAAGCAAAAAATGAGTCATGACATGAAGCGGGAATTTGCCGATCGCGAAGAATTAATTACCTACCTGCGCCAACAGTTCCCAGAAGCCGAAGCTAGGGACAGTCACGTATCCCCCACCCTAGGCGGGCGTAAAGCAGCCAAAACAGCCCTAAAACAAGTTGATCCCGCCAAGTATGCCTCGACTCGCAACTTCCTGAATGGCGCGGTAACTCGCTTGTCGCCCTATTTACGTTACGGCGTTTTGAGTCTTGCAGAAGTGCGGGATGTCGTACTCGCCAAGGTGCGACACCAAGAAGATGCAGTGAAACTTGTCAACGAGTTGGGTTGGCGAGATTATTGGCAACGACTTTATGCAGAATTGGGAAACGGGATTTGGCAAGACCAGGAACCTTACAAAACTGGCTACACTGCTTCACAATACAGCGAAACTATGCCCGAAGACATCATTGAGGGGACAACTGGTTTAGTTTGTATCGATAGTTTTAGTCGCGAATTGCAGGAAACTGGTTATTTGCATAATCACCAGCGGATGTGGATGGCCGCTTATCTCGTACACTGGCGCAAGGTGCGTTGGCAAGCGGGAGCTCGCTGGTTTTTGGCACATCTGCTAGACGGAGATCCGGCGAGTAATAATCTTTCTTGGCAATGGGTGGCGAGCACTTTTAGTCACAAGGCTTATTTCTTCAATCGGGAGAATTTGGAACGTTATACTAAGGCGGTTTATTGTCGCGATTGTCCTCTTTACGGACAATGCGATTTTGAGGGTAGTTACGAACAGTTGGAAGCGAAGTTGTTTCCTTCTGGAGAAAAGGTCGATCGCAGCGGCGGTTCTAAAAGTTGGAATCGTCCGAAAAAAGGTCGTTAATTAGTCATTAGTCATTAGTCATTAGTCATTAGTCATTAGTTAGTTGTTCGTACCCTGAGCGGAGTCGTTCGCTTCGATTTAAAGGGTCAACAATGCCCAATGCCCAATTCCCAATTCCCCAATTACCAATTTATGAACAATCCAATTATTTGGCTACACGGCGACTGTCTGAGTCCTGATGGCCCTGGTTTCCAAATGCACCCTGAAGCTAAAGCAATTTGGGTTTGGGATGATGCGCTAATAGATGAATGGCAGTTAAGTCTCAAACGGATGGTGTTTATTTACGAATGTTTGCTGGAGTTGCCAGTAGTGATTCGGCGTGGCGATGTAGTTACGGAAATTATCGCTTTTGCTAAAGAATCCGGGGCGAATCAAGTGGTGACAGCAGAAAGTCCTAGTCCTCGGTTTCAGGATGTTTGCCTGAAAATTAAGCGATCGCTCCCACTAGAAGTTTTGCCCATAGAACCCTTTGTTCGCTACGATGGTTACATTGATTTAAAGCGTTTTTCTCGCTACTGGCGTGTTGCAGAAAAATACGTTTTTTAATGGAATTGGGCATCGGGAATTGGGCATGGAGAATTGGGCATTGGCCAAACAGGGCATTATTGACTGTTAACCACTAACAAATAACCACTAACAAATAACCACTAACAAATAACCACTAACAAATAACCACTAACAAATAACCAATGCCCTATGCCCTATGCCCTATGCCCTATGCCCTATGCCCTATG
This sequence comes from Oscillatoriales bacterium, assembly GCA_043718495.1. GTDB lineage: Bacteria > Cyanobacteriota > Cyanobacteriia > Cyanobacteriales > Microcoleaceae > Microcoleus. The sequence goes on from JAYSVM010000045.1 coordinate 17,406, forward strand.
CCCAATTCCCAATGCCCAATTCCATTAATTTCCTTTCAAACGTTGCAACAGCGATTGAAATCTAGATTGAGCCAAATCGGGATTTTCCAAAGATTTGGAGATCGGGCGCTCATCCTCTGGTTGTTGATATACTAGATCATCGGTATCTTCCCCGAAACGCTTCACAGTACCACGCAATCTCGACGACAAAAATTTGGTAATCGCCCGATAAAACCGCAGGGAAAACAGCACATCTTGTTCCAGTTTTTCGGTTAGCAGACGCCTGGAAATTGACAGGATCAGGCACTCTTCAAGGGCTGTGACGCTAGCTGAAGGAAGCCTCCCGTCTACGAAGGACATTTCGCCCAATACTTCCCCGGAAATAATTGTCCCAATTTCTTTATTGCCTAAAGCTGAGACAAATACGCTCAAAGTGCCATCCAGCACTATGTAGAGTGCGTCTAAGGGTTGACCTTCGGTGATGAGTGTGGTGCCGGCTGGGATTTGGGTGCGCTTGCCGTTGGCAACCATCCAGTCGATGTCGCGATCGCTCAATTCGCCCAATATAACTAAAACTTTACTCATAAGAATAGGTTGAGATTAGATTATTTGACACTTCTGGGCGTGAACGTGCAAGGATTCTTGAATCCAAAAAGGGATACCTTCAAATTTTTCGAGCTTGGAGCCATTCTTGATTATGCCATACACGGTAGATTTGGGTGGATTCCTAGATTTACAACGTTAAATGTCTCTGTTGAACACTTAAGTGGCAAAATAGGAACAACACTACTCAAATTTCTGTCAAGTTTAAACAAAGCTCTCGACTATAGCTCTGATACACTTTTAACAAACCATAGATTGAGGAGAATTTGTGAATAATCTATTTGCTAAGTCTACTTTCGCTTTAGTAAATCTTGCAGCCTTGGCTGTTTGTTGCACCGCCCTGTCTGTGAAAGCTGAAACTGGTAATTTGTCAGATGTGGCTACAACTGCCAGTTTGCCATCTCAAAACCTGCCTGGACTTTCCGGCCCTGCTGCAACAACAGTCGTTGAAGCCAATGCAGAAGCAACTGCTAATACACAAATTGATTCTATAAGTGCATTAGAACTAGATGCCGCCGTTGTTCAATCTGGGTTAGCAGTCGCAAAACCCGCAGCTTCGCAACCAGCCACCAACTTGCAAGCATCTGTTGTCGCACCAGAAAAGTCTGATGTCGCAAATTCCGAAATTGCTGCAACTGAAAATACATCAATTGCTGCTGAGACTAAAGACTCGGAAGCAGGGACTACCATTGCTGATGGTAGCGTTAAAGTGCAGCCAAGTGTAGAAATTGCTGCCGATCGCGATCGACCCACATCAACTTTTGCCCGCGATAACTCCGAACTGACAGCAGCGAATACTGAAAAAGAAGTCAAGACAGCAAAGGAAGTGTTGAGCAATCCAGTCAGCACTTCGGCATCAGCCTTGACAAACGAACCGACAACTGCTACAAAGTCTGAAATTTCCTCAACGCCAACTCAAAAAGTGGCTCAAGACAATAAAGTCAGACCCGGACGTTCCACCCGTTCTGGCCCCAGCTACATCGGAATTGGCGGTAATCTCGGTTTTGGCGGAGATTCAGCCTTGGGTGACAGTTCCTTTGCGATTATCAGCAAAATTGGTTTGACGAGCAATTTCTCGGTGAGACCGACTGTTTTGTTCCGCGATAACGTAACTGTTTTGATTCCCGTTACCTACGATTTTGTATCTCAAAATGCAGTGGAAGTCAGCGATGATTTTGTGATTACTGCTGCTCCTTATGCAGGTGCTGGTGTCGCATTTTCTACGGGAGATAACAGCAATTTTGGGTTCCTGATTTCGGGTGGTGTAGATGTGCCGCTGTCGAGCAATTTTACAGCTACCGCCGGCCTGAATATTGGTTTTCTCGATGGTGCTGAAGTGGGACTATTACTCGGTGTTGGTTATACATTCCCGAATCTGGTCAGATAGTTTTGCTGTTTGAGCAAATCTATGAAGAGTAATATCGTTTCTGGTTGCATCGGAATGATATAGAGGAGACGGCAATGCCGTGTCCCTACCCCAATTAATTGTAGGGAAACGGCACTGCCGTGTCCTGAGTTTAGTAGGTAATATTAATTCCCATGCTATCGGACTTGATATAAATAAGTGGTTGGCTGTAGAATTGCAGCCAACCTTTTTTTGAGTGTAGCAGAATAAATTTTCTGAAAAACAGGCAAGATGCCTGTTCCACAATAGATGAATTTTCTTGTGGAACAGGCATCTTGCCTGTTGCTAAAATAATACAAGATGTGAGTCCGATCGCACTTTTGAACAAAATCAACCCAAAAAAACCATGACTAAAACAGAAATATTAGCAGCGCTCAAAAATTTGACACCAGAAGAACGCCTGGAAATCATCGAAACAGCCTCGCGGATGATGCGGGAAGAAATAGAAGAGAAGGTTCAGCGCAAAGCTGAGAGAAAGCGGAGACTTCGAGCCGCAGCAGAAGCAGCAGTCCCCTTGTATGAACCAGGAGGCCCACTTCATGATTTATGGTCGCCCGATAGCGAACCGTATTTTGAATCTGAGGAAGAATACCTCAACGCAGGGGTAAAAATTCATGCGTAAGGGGGAAATTTGGCTCGCCAGACTCAATCCAACAGTGGGAGATGAAATCGGCAAAACTAGACCTGTTGTAGTGGTGAGCGATGATGAAGTGGGAATTTTGCGGCTGAAAGTAATTGTTCCTATTACATCCTGGAACGATCTTTTTTCGCCACTTGATTGGATGGTACAGGTCGAACCGACAGCAGAAAATGGTTTGGCTAAACTCTCCGCCGCCGATACTTTTCAAGTTCGTTCTGTCTCGCAACAAAGATTTGTCCGACTGCTCGGAGTTGTCTCCGATACAATTATGGCAGAGATTTCCGAAGCACTGGAAATTGTTCTGGATCTGGATTGAATAACTAGCCAACAGTACACAAATAATGTTATTAATAAATAAATAGATTGTATGGCGCGATGGCCTAAATGATTCCTATACAACTGACACTCAAAAATTTTCTTAGCTATCGCGAAGCTGCTTTAGACTTTCGCGGCTTGCACACCGCTTGCATTTGCGGGCCTAACGGTGCTGGCAAATCTTCGCTCTTAGAGGCGATAACTTGGGCAGTTTGGGGCTGTTGTCGCAGCGATTCGGAAGATGAGATTATCCATATGGGCGAAATTGATGTCCGTGTTGATTTCACTTTTGCGACGGGCGGCCAAATTTACCGGGTGATTCGCAATCGCCGTCGGGGACAATCGGGGAGTTTGGAATTTCAAGTCAGTTTGAATTCGGATCTGACGGAAGAGCAACTGAATTTTCGGACGCTGACAGACAAAGGTCTGAGAACTACTCAGCAAAAAATTCTCGAACATATTAAACTTGATTATGATACTTTTATCAACTCAGCGTATCTGCGACAAGGACGAGCTGATGAGTTTATGCTCAAAAAGCCGATCGAACGTAAGCAAGTTTTAGCCAATCTACTCAAGCTCGATCAGTACGATACTTTATCCGAACAAGCCAAGGATCAGTCCAGAGAATTTAAAGCTGAAGTCGAAGTTCTCAAACACAGTTTACAAGCAACACAAGAGCAACTGCAACAAAAAGATGCGATCGCCACAGAGCAATCCCAATTGCAGCAAGCAACAACACAGCTTCAACAGCAACAGCAAATCGACACAGCACAGTTACAACAACTGCAACTCCAGCACCAAAATCGCCAAACTTGGCAAACACTCCTCGCCAGCCACCAGCAGCAACATAGCAGCATCTCTCAAGAATGTCGCCGCTTGCAGCAAGAACTGATCGCAGCCAAACAGCAACAAAATGACCTACAAGCTCTGCTAACACAAGAAAATGAAATAACAACCGGAATTACTTATTTCCATAACTTGCAAGCCACAGAAGAGACTCTGGCTGGCAAATTTAAAGCTCACCAACAAGCTCAGAATCAGCGATCGCAATTGCAAGAACAGCAGCGCCAAGAATTGAGTCTTTTGCAAGGCAAAATTCAGCAATTGCAAGCTCAATTAGATGCCTTGGAACAGGATGAGAAAGAGGTTTTACAAGTTCTGAAACAGCAGCCAGAGGTGGAAAAAGGGCTGGTACAATTGCAAGCAGTTCGATCGCAGTTAAACCAATTAGAACAACTCCAATTACAAGTTTCGCCCCTACTCCAACAGCAGCAGCAGACTCAAACTAAGCTCGATCGCGCCCACGCTGGTTTAACCGCCCGATTGCAGGAAATTAACCGACAGTTGCAAGTTCAGCAACAACAGCGAGAACCCCAATTGCAGCAGGAAATTTCGGCAATTGTTAGTCAAATTTTGCAGTTAGATAACAAGCGAGTTTATCAGCAGCGAGTCCGCGAAAAAGGCCAAGAAAGACACAACTTTCTAGAAAACCTGCAAACCAAAAGCCGCGACTATCAAACCAGACTGACTGAAATCGACCAAAAACTGCAACTGCTACGGAAGGATGAAGCAGAAAAAAGTGTAGAAGAAGCTGTGAGACTGGAAAGTCAAACCGTGAATTTTGCCGAAAATGAGCAATCTAATTCCCATTTAACTGTACGCGATGCTGATTTTGGGAATTGTCCTTTGTGCGATCGACCTTTAGACGAACACTACTGGAATTTGGTAGTCAAAAAACACCACAGTCAACAGCAGGAAATTTGGAATCAATTGTGGGTTGTGCGCGAACAGTTGGCCGTTTCCGAACGCGAAATACAAGTTCTCAGACATGAATTCCGCCAACTAGAAGCAGAATTAGCCCCCTATGAAGAATTGCGGGAACGACGCAGCCATTTGCAGGCTCAATTGGATGCCCTGGGTAAAGATCAAAACCGCTTGCAAAATATGCGAAAAGATGCTGCGGAAATCGAGAAATCGCTCCGTACTGGGGATTATGCATCCGATGAATATGCCCAACTCCAGGAAATCGAACTACAACTGCAACAACTCAATTATAGCGATAGCGATTATTCCCTAGTTCGTGGCGAAGAAAAACGCTTGCGGTGGGTGGAAATTCAGCAATCCAAAATCAAAGATGCTCAACAGAAATTTAATATAAATAACGTCCGTCGTCCAGATTTGCAAAATCAATCAGCCACATTGCAGCAGCAGTTAGAACAACAGAAAAACAGTTCGGAAATACAGCAGCAAATTCTATCTTTAGATAGATACATTGGCGAAGTTGGTTACAATTTGGAACAGCACGAACACGTCCGTAGCGAAATGCGCCGATCGCAATTTTGGATTGCTAGGGCCGAAAAACTGCGATCGGCAACTCAGCAGCAGCCGCAAGTGGAGCAGCGAGTCAATGAGATAGCCAGTTCGATTGCTGTGCGCGATCGAGATTTGCAAGCTGTCAGCGCTCAACTTTCCGCCATGAGTAAGCAGTTGCAGGAACATCCCGATCCCACGGCGCGTATAAGTGCGATCGAACAACAAATCAACCGCCGTCGCCAGCAGCTAGACCAACATTTGGGAAGTCTCGGACGACTCGAACAACAGCAGCAAAATCTGGAAGCTTTGGAGGTTCAGTTAGTAGCTCAAAAAGAGCAAATGCAAGTTGCAAAACGCCAGCAGCGAGTTTATCAAGAGCTTGGTCAAGCCTTTGGTAAAAACGGTATTCAAGCTTTAATGATTGAAAATGTTTTGCCTCAACTCGAAGCCGAAACTAATCAAATATTATCCAGATTGAGCGCGAATCAATTGCACGTTCAATTTATCACTCAGCGGGCGGCTGCTTCTAAAAAAGCAACTAAATTGATTGACACTTTAGACATTTTAATCGCCGATGCCCGTGGCACTCGTCCCTACGAAACTTACTCCGGCGGGGAAGCTTTTCGGATTAATTTTGCGATTCGGTTGGCGCTGGCGAGACTCTTATCTCAACGCGCGGGGACGGCTTTGCAAATGTTGATTATTGATGAGGGATTTGGGACTCAGGATGCTGAAGGATGCGATCGCCTGATTGCAGCAATTAATGCGATCGCCTCCGACTTCGCCTGCATTCTAACTGTCACCCATATGCCACACCTCAAAGAAGCTTTTCAAGCCAGAATAGAAGTGAACAAAACTACCCAAGGTTCGTGTATCAGCTTGTCAGTTTAGATTAAGATGTTATATTAATTCCGGTTGCACCGGAATAATATAGAGGAGATGCAGCGGCGTTGCGAGAAAACCTCAAGCGCCGTAAGGGCCAGCAGAAAATGCGTGCGGCCAGTTCGCTTAAAGAAAAGGCCGATGACGGCTCGGATAGTGACTAGGATCAGCACGCTTGTTTTCCCATGCCGAATGGTTGAGCGCGCCATAGATATTTGTTATTTTTGAACACAGGGTTTCACATTTACTGTCTTTCTTGCGCCACCATTGTGCTATGCGCTTGCTCGATTGAATGAAACGCGGGGTCGCCC
>JAYSVM010000046.1:0-23605 GCA_043718495.1 Oscillatoriales bacterium
TGAGGCTTTGCGAAACCCAACATTCCCAGGGCGTTGGGTTTCGCAAAGCCTCAACCCAACCTACACAAGTTATTTAATCTGCGATCCTAATAACCAATAGCTAATAACTAATAACCAATAATTAATATACAAATGACTAACATAAAATTTGGTATGATCGGCGGTGGGGTAATGGGAGAAGCTATTTTATCTCGCTTAATTGCCCAAGAAGTTTATTTGCCTTCAGAAATATTGGTGAGCGAGCCACAACTTCAACGTCGCCAATTTTTGACTGAAAAATATGGGATTGGAACCACAGCCAGCAATCTAGAGGTTGCTGCTGCTACAGAAGTGCTGTTTTTGGCGATTAAACCGCAAGTTTTTCAGACGGTTGCTCTGGAATTGGCTGTGGCGGACGATCGCAAACAAGGAAATAATGGAGAAACCGCTAACACTAAGTCAGAAGCCTTGGTAGTGTCAATTTTGGCGGGAGTGCCACTGAGTAAGCTGGAAGCTGCGTTTCCGGGGCGGGGAGTGCTGCGGGTGATGCCAAATACTCCGGCGACGGTGGGTGCGGCCATGAGTGCGATCGCGCCGGGAAAATTTGTGCAACCGGCGGATTTAGAATTAGTAAAGCGCATCTTTCAGGCTGTGGGAGAAGTGGTGGAAGTGCCTGAGAATATGTTGGATGCGGTGACTGGGCTTTCGGGTTCTGGCCCTGGTTATGTTGCGATTTTGATCGAAGCCTTGACAGATGGCGGGGTTTGTGCTGGTCTGCCACGGGCGATCGCCTCCCAATTAGCCCTGCAAACAGTATTCGGTACGGCGAAACTATTGCAAGAAACGGGAATGCACCCAGCAGAATTGAAAGATCGGGTGACAAGTCCCGGCGGCACAACGATCGCCGGAATTGCTAAACTAGAGAGTAGTGGGTTTCGATCGGCACTGATTGAAGCAGTGAAAGCAGCTTGTTTGCGTTCTCAAGAATTGGGTAAATAATAACAAAAAATTTAAAATGGCTTATTTTCCGGTTCCGAGTTTAATGTCGCTCCTGAAAAAGGATTAAATGGAACTTGCGATTTTTTAATTAGTTTGTCAGCGGAACGCCTGTTTATCAGCGCCCCTGTGATTACCCTTGTTGAAGCTAAAAAAGAAGATATTAAGGCTGGTTTCGGATTCAATCACATTTTAAACCCGCCGCAGCCGCTGTCGCATACTTGACGGGAACAAAAGTGAGGCCGAACTGCTCTTTTTCACATTTTACAATATGAACCAAATCACTGGTCGGATTTTTGCGATCGCCATTTTTCGGCGAGTCAAACTGAATGGTTCCCGTCGCTCCATAAGCGGTAAAATTTGGAGACGAAAGCATTTTTTGCATTCCTTCGCGATTGGGTTTTGGCTGCATTTCCAATGCTTTTATGAGTGCGCGAGTTGCATCATAAGCTGAAGCTGTACGGGTATTTACCTCCCCTCCCCACAGCGATCGAGCCTGTTGAGGAAATTCTTTATTGATACTACTTAAAGGATGCCAGCCGACAGATGAGATGAATTTTTTAAACAACTTTTGCTGAGACTGAAATGCAATTTCTAAAGTTTGGGGACACATCAGCGTCCATGCCCCGACTATCCAATTCCGATCTTGGTTGATTTTCATTATTTCAAAAGCGTTGTTTAGGGAGTTCGTAACATGAGCGTCTGGAACTAACGCGATCGCAGTTTCTCCCTGTGCCTCGATTTCCTTCATGGCTCTTTGAGCGTTGAAGTCTTTTTTAGATAAATCGAAATCGCGAATCCTGATTATTTTTCCCCCTTGGCTTTCAAAATACTTTTTGAACTCTTCGTTAAAAGATGAGCCGAATGCATTTGCCTGATTGTATAAAATTGCTGCTTGTTTTTGATTTTTGGCGATGAGGTGTTCTCCTAAACTTTTAGCTATTAAACTGCTCGTATATTGAGTCCGAAAGAAAAATTTTCTCGGCTCATCTGTCAGTTCTTCAGTGGCAGAACCCGAAGACATCAAAACCAGATTGTTTTTATTGTAAATATCTACAGTCTGAATCGTCATTTCGCTGTTAGTGTGACCGATAACTGCTAGAATATCTGGCTGATTTACGAGTAAACTAGCTTTTTGTTTAGCCTCTTCCCCGTCGTTCGCATCGTCAGCAAGAATTACTTTAAGTCCTTTGCCGTTAATGGCTTTACCTTGTAAAAAACCTGCATCCGGAAAGTCATTATTGTTGCTAGAATTGGATAATCTTAAATTAACTTCTGTTTGGGCTTGAGCCACTCCGCGCAGAACTTCTTTTACCTGATCGCTAAGGTGAGTAGGACTGTCTGGTTTTTTTGAGCCAATTGGAATGGCAACAGAAATTGTGTAATAAGGAATCTTGTTTGCATCCAGAAAAGCATTGTTCATGTAAACTAAAGTTTCTGGATCTTTGCCGTATTCTTGCTGCCACGATTTTTTGAATAAATTAAAAGCTTCCTTTGAATTTGAATCTGCAAATTCGCTAACTCCTCTTTGCTTTAACCGAGGTTTAGAACTTGTAAAGAGAATTTCTTCTCCAGCACTTAAGCCATCCCCGAACACTAAACGAGTTTTTGATGAGAAAATACTGTTGTAATGAATCGCGATCGCACCAGCAGCAACGAGGGCGATCGCGATCGACAGCCACTTCCACGGCAGAGGCGGCGCATCCAAGTGCCCCAACACCTTAGTAGCAGATTGATAGCGATGGTTAAAGTGGTAGCGCACCATTTTGTTCAAAACATTTGCCAAACGTTGGTTAACGTGCAGCATCGGTTGATTGGGAAGCGAGTAATTCCAGATAATTTCACCTGTCCTTGGGTCTTGGGGGAGTTCTCTCGGATGCACCCCCGTCAAAAATTGAATTGCAATCAGACCGACCGAGTAAATATCGCTGCATAATCTGGGTTGACCGTTTAATTGTTCGGGAGCACTGTATCCGGGAGTGCCTATAGTTGTGGTTCTCGTTCTTCCCGATGCAGTTATCTCGATCGTGCCAATTTCTTTAACGGCTCCAAAATCAATTAAAACAATTTTTTCATCGCTGTTGCGTCGGATTAAATTCGACGGTGTAATGTCGCGGTGGATAACATTATTTTTGTGAAGAAACGTGAGAATTTCCAAGATATCTCGCAATAATTCTATTACCTGTTCTTCTCTCCAGCGGTGATTGGGAATAAATTCTTGTTGTAAGGGATGTCCCTCAATATATTCTTGCACGATGTAGAACGGGCTGTTGTCTTGATAAAAATGCTCGATAAACGCGGGAATGCGCGGGTGGTCGCCCAAGAGTTTCAGAGTTCTGGCTTCTTTTTCAAATAGCTGTTGTGCCCCTTCCCAGACTCGCGGATCTGTAGATTGAGGAGGTCTAATTTCCTTGACGACGCACAGGGGATTTTCGCCCGGTTCATGTAGATCGACAGCCTTATAGGTAATCGCAGATCCTCCCTCACCTATTTTATTGATAATTTGGTAGCGATCTCGCAGTATATCCCCTGATTTAAGACACATAGATTGCTTCCGACTGGCTCAGATCCTTGATCTAGATTTTACTATACTAATTATCGATCGCTGCTGTCTCCAATTTCTGCCCAATTCTGGGTTCCGTACCGTTCAATAAACGCTGAATATTGCTGCGATGCCGCACGATGACAAATACGCCGCCCGCAATTCCAAACAATACATAAGCCAGCGGCTGATTTAATGCAAACATCAATCCAGACACGCTAATTGCACCGATAATCGAGCTCAGAGAGACAATTCGAGACACTGCAAAAACTATCCCGAAAATTCCGAAAGTTCCCAAGCCGACAGGCCAGTACAAACCGAGCAAAACTCCCAAACTTGTAGCGACAGATTTGCCACCTGTAAACCCTAGCCAGATAGATTTACTGTGACCTAAAACTGCAAATAAACCTGCTAAAGTTGCCATCCAAGGTATGATGGTTTCAGTGTTTTCTAGACCTGCGGTGGTTGCTAGCTGTTGGGTAAAATTGAGAGAGTAAATGTAACGAATTAGGGCGATCGCACTTACGCCCTTCAGCACGTCCACCAGCAACACCCCCAACCCCGGCCCCTTCCCCAAAGTCCTCAGTACATTCGTGGCACCCGTCGAACCAGAACCAACTTCTCGAATGTCAATTCCCAGCATCCACTTACCCAAGGCATATCCAGTCGGAATCGAACCCAGGAAGTAAGCTGCGATTAGCAATGCCCCATTTAAAATTATCCAGCTAGCCATGTTTTGATCTGTTTATTGTACTTTTAAAATTTGCAACCCTTACTCTTGAATAATTAGCTGTTACGCATTTATATCAATCCGGTAGCATCAGAATTAACATTACCCAAAATTAGGAGACGGCTTGGCCTTAGTCCCTACAAGATTATTTTTGGTAGGGATTAAGGCCAAGCCGTCTCCAACCTATCATGTCTGAGTACCACCGGAATTGATATTACCAATTACAAACTACCAATTATCAATTCAAAAATCCTTAGCAGCTATCAAACTTTGCGGATCGGAAGCAAAGGCTAACCACAGCGGAAATTGTAGCATTGACAAACTAATTAAATCCTCAGTTTCATCAATCACAATTAATGGCAATTTGCCATCTTTCACCAAGCGATCGGCTTTTTGAGCCAAAGCCTCCGCAGACTCAAACATAATAATCCCCCTTTCCGGGCCAAAATCGCTGCGAGTAATCCCCAAACAATCCTGCAAACCCCTGCGCCATTCCCCCAAACGTTCGGGACTGTTGGCGAGTACCAAAGTCCTCACTCGACTGCCATAGACGCTGGTGAGCACAGAAACAATTGTCGAAGTAATTAGGATATTTTGCAAGCGCGAACCCATAGTCCGCAAAGCACCCCTTCCTCCTTGAGTGAAAAACCAGTTGGAAACTCGTTCGGCGTGGATGGGTTCAAAGGTGCGGCGGAGTTGCCAAGCTGGGCCGTAATAGTCCGGGAGAGTTCGATATTGATCGAGTGTACGACGAATTTGTTTGGCCTGTTCTTGAAATCCCTGTTCGGAAAATCGGGGATTTATGGGTGCTGAAGATGAAGATTCTTCAGCCGTAAATTGTTGTGTTTTTTCTTGGGCTGGCGGTGTCAAATCTAAGAGTTCGGCGGTGGCGGCTAAATCCTGCAAACTACCGACTAGATAGTCTTTGAAACCCTGGACTCGAATTGCTAAATCTTGGGAAACTCCGGCGAAAGTGGTTCGCATTTCCTTTTGAATTCGATCGCGCCGACGTTCTAGTTTTTCTACTTCTATTTGTAACGTTTGTTTACGCTGTTCTAATTGAATCAAGCCGTCTTGGACCAAACGCCCGATCGATGTTTGAGCCTCACCTAATGCTTCTAAGGCCTTGACTTTTTCGGATTCCAGAGTGGCAATTTTATCAGTCAAATCCTGTGCTTGCTGCTGCAATACTTGAACTCGTTCTGCCAAATTTTCGATAACATTTTCTTCGATATCTGTTACCATTTCTGTCGCTGGTGCGGGCGAAGATTTTTGCTGCAAATCAATTGGAGCATCTTCTTCACCTGGATGGAACTCAATATTGGGCAGGATTTGGGCGAGAGCGCCTGCTTCGTCAACGGATTGGACGATTTCGGAATTTGACTCGTTTAACTGGATGTCTGTTTCTGGGGGGATTTGTGCCATGGATTCTGGTTCCTCGGCTATTGGCAAATCCTGTGTCTCAGATGGAAGTTGGTCGAAAGCCTGATTCACAGGCAAATTCGACTCGCCCTCAACGGTTGGCGTGATTGGTTGTGATTGTGGCTTTTGATTTGGAGATTCGTCTGAATTCATGGGAATATTTTTTCGGCATGGGGCACGGAAAAGTTAAAAATTCAAAATTAACAACTTTTTCAATCTTGACGGGGACAACGCTGTTCTAAGCAAGTCTGTAGCATTTTACGATCGAACAGAACCGGCAGAAAGTGAATACTGTTAATTTCTTTGAAGTAAAACAAAATTGGGACTGCGGGCCAAAATATCCGCCAATTTTGCCATTCTCGGTAAGGAAACTGGCGGATTAAGTTTTGCGATCGATAAATGTCCAAATCCGTGGGAGTGAATTGCAGCCGGATCGTGGCAGCTTGATACATCAAAAACAAGCCGAACACCGAAAGCGGCAAACTCACCCACTTCTGCACGAACAGCAGCGGTACGGCGGCCAGCACGAGGACGATGGGAATCGTATAACTGGGTTCAAGTTCGATCGTATTGGTCGGTGTGCTCGAAGAGGTAGTTGTAGTCACAGGTTTAAAAACGAATTTTGGCAATAATTGATATTTTACCGTTTCCTAGCTCAAAGACCTTTCAGTACGCTGCTACCTGTTCCCTGAAACATCACCCAAGTCATCATAAAGTTTAGGATAAAAATAGCCAGCAAAGATGTCACCACCGCAGTTGTCGTCGATTGGCCGACACCCTTAGCCCCGCCGGTGGTTGTCAAACCCCAGCTAGTACCGATCACAGCAATCAACGCACCGAACACAAAAGCTTTAATTATGGCGCTGGAAATATCCCAGAGACTCAGAAAACTGCGGACTGATTCGAGAAACACAGTTTGAGAGACTCCGTACATAGTCGTAGCAATCAGCAATCCTCCAGCGATACCCGTGACGAGGGACAAAATAGTTAAAATTGGTAGCATCAAGCAGCAAGCGATGACGCGGGGAATTACGAGATAGTCGATCGGGTCTGTTCTGAGCATCAACAGGGCATCTATCTGCTCTGTGACTTGCATTGTGCCGATTTCCGCCGCAAAAGCCGAACCGACTCGTCCAGTGACAATGACGGCCGTTAAAACCGGGCCGAGTTCGCGAGTCAAAGACAAAGCCAACACGCCACCGACGACATTACCCGCACCGAGGTTGATAAATTCCCTGGCTACCTGAACAGTAAAAACCATACCGACAAAACCGGCAGTCAGCAAAGCAATCAGCAGGGATTCTGGGCCAACTGCTGCCATTTGATCCAGGGTGTTACGGCGGTTAATTTTGCGGGTAAGCAAGTGCAGCATTACTTGGCCGCCCAATAAAATTGCTGCTAGCAACCGCCGACTCCATAAAGTGAGGCTTGAAGATGTAGTAGGGTTCAAGGGGATTGCGACTGTATAACTACTGGAAAAAATGAAATCTATCTACAAATCTTAAACAAGTTTCTTTGATAACATTTAAGTTTTTTGACAGAATTGGTAACTGAGGGCGATCGCTACCTATCGTAGAAAAGGACAAGCTTTTTTGACTTGTACCTTTCGGCAGTTTAGCTGAATTTAGTGACTCCTATGAGTATTCTTCCCAATTTTCTTCGCTCTTTACTGCTGACCAGTCTGTTGAGCTTTGTCGCCCCCTTATTATTAATCGGCGCGGCATTGACTGGCTTTTCGTTGATTAGTCTAGTGCCTTCTCTCCAAGGGCTAGGCCATTCTGGGGAAGATCTGATTTTGCAGTTCTTAGCTACTTTCGGCAGTGGTTGTCCCCTCCAGGGATTTTTGGTAATTGGGATGACTTTTGGTTTGGTCGGTGCTTTGTTTGATACTTACGCTTCTTTTCAACACTCAAGATGGAGTTAACCTATCTTCAATTTTAGGTTTTAGATGGGATTTATGGAGCTAATCTAAAATCTAAAATTGCTGATAGCGCGATCGCATTTCCTGCCCTTCGACTACGCTCAGGAACCTCGAATGGTCTTCTTCTCAATATCCAAGTGTGCTAAACTAGAAAAGGCAATGGTTGATGAGGAAACTTGCGTGCCCAGTCAGGGAGTTGGAGGTAATGGAATTGCATCTGAGTTTGGAGATTTAACCGGAATGACTCGTCAAGAAGTCGATGACTTTTTGCGCGGACTGGGTGCTAAGGTAAAAAGTTCTTTAGGAAATTATGTTGAATACAAATTTCCTGACAAATCAAAAGTTACAATCCGTACTAATAGTGAGATTGTTCGCCAGCCAGCGCCGCGATATGGCTCAGATGGTGGAAGAATAAACAGGGGTTTACGTCTTGACAAAGATGGTAGCTTGTTGAAAACAATCGATGAATTTGGCAATCAGATTCCTGATACGCACATTACTGGAGAAAAGGTGAGTAATTAATATGCCTGATGATTACAAATTGCTTAATTTAGGTGGACTGACATCCCTTGTTACAAATATCAAGGTTTCTTTGTGGGGGAATGAACTATTACTGGAATGTATCTACGATCCTACAGGCGATCGCTCGCCTTACTCTTTAGTTTTTCAAGACTGCCGAGAAATCAGGTGGGAAGTACATGATGAAGAAGAAATCAAAGAACCTGAAGCTGATTTGATTGGTTTTCATTTAGGTGAGGACGCGCACCGGACAGCGGCTTTAATTCATACAGACATTTTTGAAATTTCCATTTTGTATGGCAGTTTTAGCATTCATAAAGGAGAGAATTTTAACTCACCAATCGCCGATTTAGAAACAGAGGTTTTGGTGTCAAACACGCCAGCAGTCTTGTGCAAATAACAAGTAACTAATAATCAAGAACAAATTACCAAATCAGTTGCGGCTCTTTTCGCCGGGTAATTACCCTTTTGGTAATTTAATTCCAGGTACTCACAATACGGGAGAAAAATTAAATGAGTGATTGGAAGGATGACTATAACTTGCTTGGATGAGGTGGTTTTACATCTTTAATCACAAATGTTAAGGTATCTTTATGGGGAAACGAAGTATTAATCGAATGCGTCTACAATCCGGAAGAAAGATTGCCTTATCTGCTTGAATTCAAAGACTGTCGTGATATCAGGTGGACTGTACACGATGAAGAGGAAGTTAACGAACTGGAAGCGGATTTTTTTGGAATTTCTTTTGGTGAGCCGGAACACCATAAGCCGGCCGTGATTACCACAGATATCTTTGAAATTTCAATTTTGTATGGCAGTTTTAGCGTTCACAAAAAAGAGAATCTCAACCCACCAATCGCAGAGTTAGAAACAGAGACTTTGGTGTCGAACACGCCAGCAGTATTGTGCAAATGACAAGTAACTAATAACAAATTACCAAATCAGTTTACCATACTTAGTAGATAATTTTTACGAGATAAGGTAAAACTGAATGCCTGATATTGTTGATATTGCTGTAGGTGCTGGCTGTTTTCAAACTCTGGTAACAGCCGTGCAAGTGGCTAGTTTGGTAGACGCGCTCAAAAGTCCTGGCCCTTTCACTGTTTTTGCACCCAATGACGATGCTTTTGCTAAATTGCCGCCGGGAACTATTACAACTTTAGTACAGAACGTTCCGCAACTGTCGAGGATCCTGACGTTTCACGTTGTTTCCGGCAAGTTTATGAAGGCTGACTTGGCAAAACTCGGTTTTGTGACTTCACTGGAAGGTTCGCCAATTAAAATTGATTGCTCTGACGGTTTTGAGGTAAAAAATGCTACCGTTGTTGCTGCCGATATCGAAGCTGATAATGGTGTGATCCATGTCATCGATACCGTGATTTTAATGGGATAGTTTTGTAGACTGGCCGGAAAACGGAGTGAAGCAGATGCCTAGTGCTGTTGCTTCGCTCCTGTCTGCTACTAATATTTTTTCTGGTTAAAATGCACTGTAAATATCAAAAAGTTGTATTTTTATCAAAAATACTTTACAATTTATGCTTAAAAACTTTGACCGTCGATCGCAATAATATAAACAAGCCAGTGTAATAAACACTATGCACATCCTAGCCGCCAGCCTCAAAGCAGAAGTCCGCCAGCGTACCTTGGAAGTGCAGGTTTTTAATGAATTGACTGCGAAAGTGGAACTCGCTCTGACTACTGAGAAAATTTGGTCTGCTTGTCTGGAATGCCTGATACGCTTGATTCCTGGGGAGGTGATTCCCTACAAGATAGCTACGCTGGGTGCACTTTTGACGAATTCGGACGATCGCATATACTTACAATACTCACAGCCGTTAACTGAAGGAACAAGATCCCAAATTGAGCTTCGCTTGCAAGAGGCTCGTACTCAATGGCTTGGAGGTAATCGGGATTGGGCGCACAATCTCGAACAGTACCCCATTTTTGAGCTTAAATCTGTGTTGATAGCTCCGGTGATGAGCGGGGAAAGCGAAGAATTGTTGGGAGTGCTTTTAATCTGTGCAGAGGCGGCAAATGTTTTTGATTTTAATCACCTTTGCTTGCTCTATATTAGCGCTCAAATTTGTTCCGAAGCATCGGTAAATTTATTATCAAAACAGCAAAATTTAGAGCCATCAGTTACTAATAATTTTGGCATAGATTTGTTGTCGAAAAATCAAATAGAATACTCTGAAACTGATGGAGCTAGGGGTCAAAGTCAAGCAAAACTACAAAAAATTACTGCGAATATACCGGGTACGGTATATCAAGTTGATTTGCATCCCGATGGCTCGATGGCTTTCTCTTTTTTGAGTGCAGGTTGCCGAGAATTGTATGAAATAGAACCTCTGGCTGCTCAGCAAGATATTAATATCATAGTTGATTTAATTCATCCTGAAGATAGAAATGAATTTGTCAATTCGGCGATGCTTGCTGCCGAAAGTTTGCAGCCTTGGCGGTGGGAAGGCAGAATTGTCACTCCCTCTGGAAAACTTAAATGGATTCAAGGGGACGCACATCCGGCAATGCAAGAATCTGGGGATGTACTTTATTATGGCTTGTTTGTCGATATTAGCGGACGCAAACAAGCTGAATTAAAGCTGCAACTGTATCAAGAAATATTTTTGAAGTCCAACGATGCGATCGCCATTTTAGACCCTCAAGGACATTATCTACAAAGAAATCAAGCTCACACTGCTTTACTAGGTTACAGCAAATCGGAATTGGGACGAGAAACACCGAAAGTCCACATGGGAGAAGAGGCATTTGCATTAGTTATGCAAAGCTTAGAGCAAACCAGGAGTTATCGAGGTGAAATCACCTGTTTTAAGGCTTTGGAATCGGGAACAGTTGAGGTTGAGCTTTCGGCTTTTTCGGTTGTTAGTGATGCTGGGAATCTAGTTTGTTATGTGACTGTCAAAAGGGATATCACTGAACGCAAGCTGGCTGAGGAAAAGCTTAAACTTTACCGAGAAATATTTCTCAACTCCAATGATGCGATCGTAATTATTGATGCTGACGGGTTTTTTCTCGAACAAAATTGTGCTCACCAATCTCTCCTAGAATACACTGATGCAGAATTAGAAGCAGAAACGCCACCATTGATTGCGGGAGACCGATTTTCGGACATTGCCAAAAGTTTAGGCAAAAATAGAACTTTTCGGGGTGAAACTACTAATTTCACTAAAAATGGTATCAGGCTAGCGATCGATATTGCTGCATACTCTGTGATTAATGACGGTGGTGATGTCATTTGTTATGTTTGTGTCAAACGTGACATTACTGAACGGAAAAGAGCTGAAGAAGAGCGCCAAAAATTTGTTTCGCTAATTGAAAATAGCAGCGATTTTATCAGCATGGCTACTATCGAAGGGCAGACATTATTTGTGAATGAAGCTGGACGGAGGCTGGTGGGTTTAGAAAATATTTCTCAAGCTCTATATACGGAAATATGGGATTATATTGGTCAAGATTTTAAACAGAAATTTCTGCAAGAGATTTTGCCAAAAATTCTGACTCAGGGACAGTGGCAAGGAGAAGGTCAACTTCAACACTTGCACAGCGGTAAACGTTTCGATGTTTTGATGAATTTTTTCCTGGTGAAACACCCTAAAAATAGCGAGCCATTGTGCTTTGCTACGGTAATTCGTGATGTCACTGAACGCAAGCAAGCTGAAAAGATGCTCCGGCAACAAGCCGAACAGGAACGGCTGGTTTCGGCTATAGCTCAGCGCGTTCGCCAGTCTCTAAACCTTACTCAAACTCTCAACACTGCTGTACAAGAAGTGCGGCAATTACTGGGAACTGATCGAACTGTAATTTACCGATTTGAATCTAATGATACAGGGGTTGTAGTTGTTGAATCTGTTGGAAATGCTTGGATACCGATGCTGGGTAGAGAACTTCAAGAAAGTTGTTTTGGGGAGAGTTACAAATCGCTGTACCGAGCGGGTAAAATTCAAGTCATTGAAGATATTTATACTGCTGATTTGAGTTACACTCATCGGGATTTTCTGGCTAGTTTACAGGTTAGGGCTAATTTAGTTGTCCCGATTTTTATAGCTGATGAAAGTCAGGAGTTGACAACAGAAGATTTATCGGAAAATCTCCAAATAGGATTGCAGCAAAGGAGTTTGGAAACGAGTCAAAATCGATTGTGGGGATTGCTGGTTGCTCACCAGTGCAGCAATTCTCGCACTTGGACTGATTCGGAGGTGGATTTGCTGGGCAGGTTGAGCGTGCAGTTGGCGATCGCAATTCAGCAATCTACTCTGTTTGAACAAGCGCAACAGGCGCGGGAAGTGGCCCTGGAAGCGTCTCGGATGAAGTCGCTATTTTTAGCAAATATGAGTCACGAAATTCGGACTCCGATGAATGGGGTGATGGGAATGACTGATTTGCTGCTGCAAACTAATCTTACTCCCGAACAACTTGACTTTATGCAGACGCTGAAAGTTAGTGGGCAAAACCTGCTGTCCATCATTAATGATATTCTCGATATTTCTAAACTGGAAGCTGGAGAAATGCGCTTGGAAACTCTAGGATTTGATATAAGTATCTGTCTGGATGAAGTGTTGGATTTGTTGGCAACTCCTGCACAACAAAAAGGTATAGAATTGGTGGTGTTGATTGATAGCGATGTGCCTCTGCAAATTAGAGGCGATGCTGTGCGGTTACGCCAAATTCTTACCAATTTAGTAAACAATGCCATTAAATTTACGGAAGGAGGGGAAGTTGTAATTGAGGTCTCTATTTCCACAGAAAAAGAGTTTTCATCAAGTAATATTGCCAAACAAGTAGAAGAAAAAATATCTTTAACATCTGATAGCGATCAGCTACAATATCTCGTTTTCAAAGTTACAGATTCTGGGATAGGTATTTCTCCAGAAGATCAGAAGAAGCTATTTCAATCTTTCACTCAAGTTGATGATTCTACTACGAGAAAGTACGGGGGGACTGGTTTGGGGCTGGCAATTTGCAAGCAGTTGGTGGAATTGAGCGGCGGTGCAATTGGTGTGGAAAGTAACCTTGGTTGTGGCTCGATTTTTTGGTTTAGTTTGACGGCAGTAAAGGAGGATTTAACGAATGTTAAAACTGGGTGCGAAGTGCATTTACAAACGGTGCTTGCTGGCAAGAAAATATTAGTGGCAAATGATAAGTCGGCTGTCCGACAAATGCTGCGGAGAATGGCTGTTTTGTGGGGAATGGAAGTTGAGGAGGCTGAGACTGGTTGGATGGCGATCGCATCTTTGTACAAAGCTATCAGCCAGAATCGCCCTATTGATATCGTTTTGGTTGATATTCATTTGCCTGAAATGGTTACAGGAAGTCTGGAACGTTTGATTCTTTCTGAGTCGGCAATCGCGCAAACGAAGTGGGTGGTTTTGACTTCAGTGCTTCAGCTTGAAGAGGCAAAACGTTTGGTGGATAACGGTTTTAGTGGATATTTAATTAAACCTGTAAAAACTCATCGGCTGTTTGAGTGCTTGGTAAATGCGATCGATCCTGATAGGGTAATTGATGATGATCAGACAAGTTTAACTGATGCAGGAATTGGCGGTGCAGAATTAGTAGCGAATCAACAAGAGTTAGCTGATTTGAAGATTTTGTTGGTTGAAGATACTCCTATTAATCAAAAAGTTTGTCTGAATCAATTGAGGGTTTTGGGAGGTGCGGCGGATGTTGCTAATAATGGTGAAGAGGCGTTATCTATGATGGCGATTCAGAAGTATGATATTGTGTTGATGGATTGTCAAATGCCTGTTTTGGATGGTTATGAGGCTACTGTTCGATTGCGTCGCCTGGAAGCTGAATCGATCGCCTCTGGCAAGATGAATTTGCATCAAAGGACGGTGGTGATTGCGATGACGGCGAATGCTTTGAAGGGCGATCGCGAAAAGTGTCTGGCCGCTGGTATGGATGACTATATCAGCAAACCGATTTCGATGGAAAGGTTGAAATTTGTACTGGAAAACTGGTCTGCACAGTTAAAAATTAATAATCAAATATCTAATAATGAGGTTTCACCAAGTTCTGCTGCGGATCTAGAATCTTTGGTAGATATTGAACATTTGCACGAAATTACTGGAACTGATTTAGAGTTTGAAGGGGAAATATTGCAAGCTTTTGTGGTTGATACTAGAGATTATTTGGCAGCAGCTAAAAGTGCGATCGCTTCTGGGAATGCTGAAGCTGTAGCACGTTATGCTCACCAAATTAAGGGTGTTAGCGCTACGGCTGCGGTGCGGTTGATGCCTGAGATTGCAGCCCAGCTTCAAATTCGCGCTGAATCAGGGGATTTGGAAGGCGCAGATCAAATTATCGCTGAATTAGAGGTCATTCTGGGGCGTGTTCAAGATTTCACTGCCAGCCAGTGAGATCAATTCCGGTTGCACTCCTTATGATATAGAGGAGACGGCATTGCCGTTTCCTAATTTCTAGGACTACACGGCAACGGAGGAGACGACAGTGTCGTGTCCCTACCGAAAATAATACTGTAGGGACATGGCAATGCCGTGTCCTAATTTCTAGGACTAAACGGCAACGGAGGAGACGACAGTGT
Organism: Oscillatoriales bacterium; assembly: GCA_043718495.1. Lineage (GTDB taxonomy): Bacteria > Cyanobacteriota > Cyanobacteriia > Cyanobacteriales > Microcoleaceae > Microcoleus. The sequence goes on from JAYSVM010000046.1 coordinate 14,672, forward strand.
CGTGTCCCTACCGAAAATAATACTGTAGGGACACGACACTGTCGTGTCCTAATTTCTCAAAATAATCTATTGCCTTCAATGTAAACTTTTTTTAAGTTTTATCAATATTTTTATCTCTATGTAAAGAGATTTGGAACTCTTATGACATCTTGTGTGTTGTAGCTTTTGACACTACTATATTCAGTTATTGTGGTGAAATATAAAATAATCATTAAGCCGATAGCTTTCAGGGTGCTTTTCGTCTATCGGCTCAAAATACAAAGACCAGCTTCTCGCCTAGCCCGCCCATTCAATGGGTATTCACGCTCAAGGAGATTTTATGACTCCAGTCATGTTACGTCAACTCTGGTCATTGATTGAAACCACGCAAGCCACTCTGTTAGTGACTTTGGATGATGCCACCCTGGTACAGTGGTTACTGAAACAATTGAAAATGAACTCTACGCTTAATGGCAAAGAAGCCGATTTGTTGGATGAGTACATCCAGTCTCGGTTGTCCTTAATCCGCGATTTAGCTGAGCAGCGCTTGGCACCTGAGCTGTTGTGAGCTTTTATAGTTCAAAATCGAATATGTTTTACATGGAAGTGCGATCGCTCCTTATGGACAAAAAATAACCAGCGGATGCTCGGTAGGGTGATCAGGGTGTCTCTACGAGGAAAAAATGCTGATTCTGAAACTGGAATTTGTTGCGAGGTGCGATCGCCACAGTTATCGTCAGTGACAAGGTAGGATCGTAAAGAAAGCGTTCTACTAAAATTTATGCGTAAATGGGGATTTCTGTTACTGGCAAGTATGTTGACGATCGCACCATTGACAGCTTGTAGGGATCGATCGGCACAAACAGGACAAACAGGACAAACAGGACAAACAACTGCTACTGAAGGCAAGCCGCAACAAACTCCTAGTCGGTTAGATACAATTGTGACTCGTGGGAAACTAATTTGTGGCGTGAGTGGCCAATTACCTGGTTTTAGCTTTGTAGATGAAAAGGGCAAATACTCAGGATTGGATGTAGATGTATGTAGGGCGATCGCAGCAGCAATATTTGATGATCCAGAAAAAGTTGAGTACCGCAATCTTAACGCTAAAGAAAGATTTACAGTGTTGCAAGCCGGAGAAATCGACATTCTCAGTCGCAACACTACCTACACCGTGAGTCGCGACAGTACCACGGGACTAGAGTTTGCCCCTACAATCTTTTATGACTCTCAAAGTGTCATGGTTAAAAAAGATAGCGGTATTAAAAGTTTAAAAGATTTTGCAGGTAAATCTATCTGTGTGCAAACAGGTACGAGTACCGAGCAAAATTTGTCCGACCAAATGCGAAAATTGGGAGTTAAATATAGCCCAGTCGTATTTGAAGAAGTTAATGCGACCTTTGCTGCTTATCAAGAAGGCCGCTGTCAAGGTGTTACAGCAGATCGATCGCAACTTGTATCCAAACGCACAACTCTGCCAACTTCGGAAAACAATGTGATTTTGCCAGAACTAATGTCAAAAGAACCTTTGACTCCAGCGGTAAAAAGTGGCGATCCTAAATGGTCGGATGCGGTAAGGTGGATCATTTTTGCAGCGATTGAAGCTGAAGATTTGGGAATTAATTCGACAAATGTAGACCAAATTGTAGCTAGCAGTACAGACCCAAACATCAAACGTTTGCTAGGAAAAGAAGGAGATTTGGGTAAAGGTTTGGGACTCCCGAATGATTACGCGGCTCGCATTGTGAAAAAAGTGGGAAATTATGGCGAAATGTACGATCGCAATATCGGCCCTAAAAGTACACTCAAATTAGACAGAGGTCAAAACAAACTCTGGAAAGATGGCGGTTTGATGTACTCGCCGCCATTCCGCTAACTTTTGTTACAGCAGATTCCAGGTAAGTAGGGACACGGTAGTAAGTAGGGACACGGCAGTGCCGTGTCCCTACGGCACTCGAATTGTTAACCGTTAACAGTCAACAGTCAACAGTCAACAGTCAACAGTCAACAGTCAACTAATAACCAATGATTAAACTGCTGAGGGACGATCGCTTTTGGAAAATTGCTGGACAGGCGATCGCCTTAATTTCAGTAATAGCTGTCATAGCAATTCTTTGGGACAATCTGACTGCCAATTATGCACAACTGGGCATCAATTTCGGATTTGACTTTCTGAATTCCCAAGCATCTTTTGATATTGGGGAAAAAGTGATTGATTACAATCCTGAAAATAGTTATAGACAGGCTTATTGGGTCGGTTTATTCAACTCATTACGGGTGATGATAATTGGTATAGTTTTAGCGACTATTGCAGGTTTAACTGTAGGAATTGCTCGTCTGTCTAACAACTGGTTGCTGAGAACTTTAGCAGGTTTGTATGTAGAAGTTATCCGAAATACGCCGTTGTTGCTACAATTGTTTTTTTGGTACTTTGCAGTTTTCATCGCTTTCCCAAAACTGGAAGAAAACCCGCAGATGAGCGGCCCAGTCTACTTGACAAATCGCGGCATTGCACTACCTTGGCTGGCGACTTTGCCTGGTTTGGAAATTTGGTTGATTTTTCTGGCTGTGGGGTGTTTAGGGGCGATCGGGCTGTGGCTATGGCGCGATCGCGTTATGCTAGAACAAGCGAAGCCGGGAAGACAGTTGTTTTGGGCATTAGGTGCGATCGGGATCAGCGCAATTTTAGCCTTGATTATTACCAAAAATCTGCCTTTCCGCTTAGATATTCCCCGCCTCACAGCAGATTTGCAACTCGAAGGCGGATTACAATTAAGTCCCGAATTTGCAGCATTGGTGACAGGACTCAGCCTGTATACTGGCAGTTACATTGCCGAAATTGTCCGGGCCGGAATTCAGTCAGTCCCAAAAGGGCAATCAGAAGCCGCGAAGTCCTTGGGATTGCCATCTGGAACCATGATGCGGCTGGTAATTTTACCCCAAGCTTTGCGGGTAATTATTCCGCCATTAACCAGCCAGTATTTGAATTTAGCCAAGAATTCTAGTTTAGCAGTGGCGATCGCCTATCCCGACGTCTACTTTGTGGTGGCTTCCCCGACACTGAATCAGACCGGAAGGGCGATCGAAGCCATGTTGATTATCATGGTAACATACCTAACCATTAGTTTGATAATTTCTCTGTTCATGAATTGGTACAATCAAAGTGTACAACTCAAGGAAAGGTAAAGAGTTAATGTTTGAAATTTTACAACGCCGCTTAAAGGAAAGAACAAAATGGCATACAGTGATTTTAGTTTAGAGGGCGTAGTCAAACAATTTGAATTAAAGTATTCGGAAGTCGCCGATTTATTTGTCAAAAAACCCAAATTAGAATGCAGCCAACTACTAGCAGAAACTCTCAAGCGCAGTGTACCGTTAGCCCTGGCAAGTAACACCGGAAAATCCCGCGCTGAAATGATTACAACACCAATTTTAATTGAACTTAGAGAACAATTACAAAATCGAATTAGCTTGTTTTCAGGTATTGACTTTAATGTTGACTCCGAAAAAGGCTTAAACGGCAGTTGTGATTTTCTGATTGGCAATTCATCAGGACTCTTGTTCGTCGATGCACCAGTCATTATAATTGTAGAAGCAAAACCGGAAAATCTCAATAGTGAATTGGGACAGTGCGTAGCGGAAATGTTGGCAGCTAGAATATTTAATGAACGTGAGGGGAACGAAATTCCTGCGATTTATGGCGCTGTTACTAGCGGAAGTATCTGGAAATTTCTCAGATTAAAAGACCAAGTAATTGAAATAGGTTTGACCGAGTATTACATCACAGATGTGAATACAATTTTAGGAATCTTAGCTAGTGTAATCAATCATCAATAACAACAAATATCTGGGTTTGCCATTATCAAATCTGAGGAAAATTAAATGACACAAGAATTAATCGATCTGAGAACTAGCATATTGGAAGAAAGGTATACTGATGCTTTGGCAATTGTCGATGAGTTAGATGGCATGAGTAAACAAGCAATTCTGCGGCAAATTCAATCTTTCTTAAATGTGTTGCTGATTCATTTGATCAAGAATCAAGTTGAACAGCGATTAACTGGTTCGTGGGCAAATTCAATTCGCAATTCAATTAGAGAAATTAAAAAAGCAAACATTAAAGACAATAAAACATCTTATTACATCAATACTGACGAATGGGAAACTTTCGTAGAGGAGGAGGTGATTGAAGATGCAATCGCAGAATCTGTGGAGGAAGCATTCGACGGTGTTTATACTCAATTTCAACTTGCAGAGATGATGGATAGAAACCTGATTATCCAGACTGCTGTGAGATTATTGAATTTGACTTATATCCATTCCGCCAAAGATTTACCCACAGTGTTAACTTCGCATTTAAGTCAGTTACCGGGTGGGGAAGATTGGATGAATCGGCGAAAACTAAGATAAGCCCGGCCATTGGAAATCGCATCTAAATAAACAAAACCTGCCTTCGCGGATTAACACAATATAGGATTGAAAACTGCTATATGGAAATTACCCCCATACTACCTCCCCCAGCCACTGAATCACCAACCCCTTGGAATTGGGCTCGCAAAAACCTATTCAGTACCTGGTACAACAGCATTCTGACAGTAGTTTGTCTAATTGTCAGTTTCCAAGTGATTAAAGGAATTATCGTTTGGGCAACTACAAAAGCTCAATGGCGAGTGTTAGAAGCCAACTTGCCACTCTTGTTTGTCGGCAGATTTCCCGGTGAATCCTACTGGAGGCTGTGGATAGTAATGGGAATAATTACTTTGCTAGCAGGTTTAACTTGGGGAAATATTCAGCGACAAGAAAGGCCGTGGAATCCGCCATTATTGATTTTACTCGCTGCTGCGGTTATCGGTGCGGTAATTTCGCCGATCGCGCTGACATCTCGCCTGTACTTACTAGGCAATATTATTATAGCCGCTACCAGCTATTTTGCAGGGCGACAAATAAACCAGAAAATCATGGGCTGGATGCCCGCAGTTTGGGCGCTTTCATTTCCAGTGATTTTGTGGCTAATTAAAGGTGGATTAGGCTTGACAGAAGTCTCGACAAATGATTGGGGCGGCTTAGTATTGACCCTGTTTTTAGCAGTGATTAGTATAGTGCTTTCTTTTCCTTTAGGAGTATTGCTAGCACTTGGCAGACAAAGTTCTTTGCCGGTAGTAAAACTATTATCAACATTATACATTGAAATTATTCGCGGTTTGCCCTTAATTGGCATTTTGTTTATAGGTCAAGTGATGCTACAACTATTCTTGCCACCAGAATATCCCAAATTAGATAGAGTCATTAGAGCCATTGCCGGATTAACATTATTTAGTGCCGCCTACCTAGCCGAAAACGTCCGTGGTGGCTTGCAGGCCGTACCCAGGGGACAAATAGAAGCAGCAAGGGCGATCGGGCTAAATACACCCCTACTCACAATCCTGATTGTACTCCCTCAAGCACTACGAACAGTCATTCCTGCGATCGGCGGCCAATTCATCGGATTATTCATGGACACCTCCCTCCTCTCCCTATTCGGAATGTTAGAATTAGTAGGCATATCCCGCGCAGTTTTAGCAAATCCATCCTACATCGGCAGATACGCCGAAGTTTACATATTCATCGGCATCATCTATTGGATATTTTGCTACTCAATGTCCCTAGCCAGCCGAAAAATAGAACAAACTTTAGAAGTAGGTCAAAGGTAAGAAGTCATTAGTCATTCGATAATTTGCAGCAGTAGTCGTAGGGTGCGTCGCCACCGGACATCCCTAAAAAAATAGACAATCTCACCGCGACGCACCAAACTAAGAGTCATTAGACAATTTGCAAAAGTGAATATTTATCTACGTTAATCAGCGGTCAAAAAATCAAACTAAACAATTATGGAAACTCAGCAAACAAGTCCAGAAAAAGTAGTTATAGCAGAAAATGTTCATAAATGGTACGGACAATTTCACGTACTGCGTGGTGTCAGCATGAACGTAAACCGAGGCGAAGTCGTCGTCATCATGGGCCCATCAGGTTCTGGGAAATCCACATTTATTCGCACATTTAACGCCTTAGAAGAATACCAACAGGGTAAAATTACCATCGACGGCATCGAACTTTCCCACGATTTACGCAACATTGAAACAATTCGCCGAGAAGTTGGAATGGTATTTCAACAATTCAACCTATTTCCCCATTTATCAGTATTGCAAAATGTCATGCTAGCCCCCGTGTGGGTGCGTCGCTGGCCCAAGAAAAAAGCTGAAGAAATAGCAATGCAACTGTTAGAAAGAGTCGGAATTTTGGAACAAGCACAAAAATATCCCGGACAACTTTCTGGGGGACAACAGCAGCGAGTAGCAATTGCCCGTTCTTTGGCGATGCAACCCAAAATCATGCTGTTTGACGAACCAACATCAGCATTAGATCCGGAAATGGTGCGAGAAGTTTTAGATGTGATGCGAAATTTAGCTCAAACAGGAATTACAATGGTAGTGGTAACTCATGAAGTCGGATTTGCCCGTGAAGTTGCCGATCGCATTGTGTTGATGGATAGTGGAGTTTTGGTTGAAGAAGCAACCCCGGAAGAGTTTTTTCGGAATCCGAAAGAAGAACGCACACGCAAGTTTTTATCTCAGATACTGTGAATAGGGCATCGGGAATAGGGCATCGGGAATAGGGCATTGGGCATTGGGAATAACAAATAACTAATAACTAATAACCAATAACAAATGACCAAGAAAACTCTGCCATTAATTAAAGATGCAGAACGGTTGGAAAGTCGCCTCAAAGAAATTCCAGCGGTTCCTGGTGTATACTTAATGCGTGATGAGAGCGATCGCATTCTTTACATCGGCAAATCCAAAAAACTCAGAAACCGTGTCCGTTCCTATTTTCGCGAAAGCCAGAATCTCAGTCACCGCATCGCCATGATGGTGCAGCAAGTGCGCGAAATTGAATTCATCGCCACCGACACAGAAGCCGAAGCATTAGCATTAGAAGCAAACCTCGTCAAACAACACCAACCTCACTTTAATGTCCTCCTCAAGGATGATAAAAAATATCCATATTTGTGCATAACTTGGTCTGAGGAATACCCGCGCATTTTCATCACCCGCAAACGTCGCACCGGTAATGCCAAAGACCGCTACTACGGCCCTTACGTGGATACAGGAGCACTGCGGAGTACGCTGCATTTAATCAAACGCATTTTCCCTCTGCGGCAGCGCCCTCAACCACTGTTTAAAGACCGTCCTTGTTTGAACTACGATATCGGCCGCTGTGTCGGTGTTTGTCAAGGATTAATATCTGTGGAAGATTACCACAAAATCATCCAAAAAGTAGCAATGATTTTTCAGGGAAGGACTCAAGAATTACTGGATATTCTGGAGCCCCAAATGGAAGAAGCAGCCGAAAATCTAAACTTTGAACTAGCGGCGCGGATTCGTGATCAAATTAATGGTTTGCAGTCTTTGAGTTCTGGTCAAAAAGTCTCTTTGCCCAATGATACTGTGTCCAGAGATGCGATCGCGCTGGCGGCCGATAGCGACCATGCTTGCATTCAACTATTCCAAATTCGTGCAGGTCAATTGGTAGGAAGATTGGGATTTATGGCGGAAATACCCAGGGCGGACACAGGGGCTGTTTCAGCCTCACAAAACAACTCAAATGATGGGGAGAAAGGGACAAAGGGAGAGGGAGTAGAGGCTGGAGCAATTTTGCAGCGAGTGTTGGAGGAACACTATCAAAATGTAGAATCTGTAGAAATTCCCAGCGAAATTTCTGTACAATATGACTTGCCAGAAGCGGAAATATTAGCAGATTGGTTGAGCAATCGCAAGGGTCGAAAAGTGACTATTTTGACTCCGCAGCGACAAAGCAAGGCAGAGTTAATTGAGATGGTAGAACGCAATGCAGAGTATGAATTGGCGAGAATGCAAAGATTGAGCGATCGCAATTCTCAAGCAATGCAAGATTTAGCAGAAATTCTAGATTTGCCAGAAGTTCCGCACCGTATAGAAGGTTATGATATTTCTCATATTCAAGGTTCGGATGCGGTAGCTTCCCGCGTCGTATTTATTGATGGTTTACCCGCCAATCAACACTATCGTCACTACAAAATTAAAAATCCTGAAATTAAATCAGGGCATTCCGACGACTTTGCTAGCTTAGCAGAAGTTCTCAGTCGGAGGTTTCGAGGAGCGAAAGAAGAAGAAAGTTCGGCAACGGGCAATGTACAAGATTTAACAAATAGACGGAATATTGTTGACAAACCTGACTTGATCATGATAGACGGTGGCAAAGGTCAACTTTCAGCAGTTGTAACAGTTTTGCGGGAGATGAATTTGCTAGAAGAGTTGCGGGTTGTGAGTTTAGCCAAGCAGCGAGAAGAGATATTTTTGCCTGGGGAATCTTTGCCATTGCCCACTGATGCTGAACAGCCTGGTGTACAATTATTGCGTCGGGTGCGAGATGAAGCGCACAGATTTGCGGTGAGTTTTCACCGGGATCAAAGAAGTGGCAGAATGAAGCGATCGCGCTTAGATGAAATTCCCGGATTGGGACACCACCGACAAAAACAATTATTAGCACATTTTCGGTCGATCGACTATCTGCGCTTAGCCACTCCCGAACAATTGACCGAAGTTTCTGGAATTGGCCCTCGTCTGGCGCAGCAAATTTACGATTATTTTCATCCGTAGTCAAAAACCTTTACCTTGGAGGTGTATTTGCAAATTGACGGGATAATTTATGCACTGTGGCTGAGAGTTACCATTAAGCCAGTTTTCGGAAGCTAAAAAAACTTTCAAAAATCTCTTGCTATTTTCAGAACTTTACGCTACTGTTATGGATGGTATGCGGGCGTAGTTTAGTGGTAAAACTTTAGCCTTCCAAGCTAACTATGCGGGTTCGATTCCCGCCGCCCGCTCTTACAACAAAAAGCCTCAAACTAACGAGAAATCAACGGTTTGGGGCTTTTTA
>JAYSVM010000047.1:0-23457 GCA_043718495.1 Oscillatoriales bacterium
CGCCAGCGATCATCGCATCAACTTCGCCGCGTCGAATCAGTTCGGCGGCCTCGCCAACGGCTTGACCTACAATATTATTTTGGGTAGGGACACGGCACTGCCGTCTCCTCTACATCATAAGGAGTGTAACTTGAATTTCCAGTTTATCTCCTGCAAGAACTTGGGTTGTAATCCGTATTGCTGACTGCATAATTCCTCCTTTGCGATGATTAATTTTCAACAGCCCCTAAAGCTTTGAGCGTGCATTTTTCAACTTCCGTTAAACCCGTAACACCCGTGATATTCATCTCCTCATAAGGTCTGTCACTTTTAAGTATTTTGAGGCACTCACCCGTCCCAGCATCCCAAATTATAATTGTGCCATCGCGACTGCAAGCAGCAATAATTTTTCCATTTGAACTGAAGGCAACAGAGTTAATTCTACTGGTATGACCTTGCAAAATTTTGAGACATTCACCTGTACTGATATCCCATAATCTTACTGTTTGATCGACACTTCCACTAACAACTATTTCACTAGAAGAACTAAAAGCAACTGAACGTATCCAATCAGTATGCCCCTGTAAGATTTGAAGGCATTCACCGCTGCGAACATCCCACAGTCTTATTGTTCGATCGACACTACCACTAGCAAGTATTTCACCGTTATGGCTAAAGGCGATCGCGCGTGCCCAACCCGTATGCCCCTGCAAGATTTTGAGGCATTCACCAGTATGGATATCCAACAGTCTTACCGTTCCGTCAAAACCTGCACTGGCAAATATCTCGCCCAAAGGACTGAAAGCAGCCGAGTATACAGAATTGTTATGCCCCTGCAACGTTTTGAGGCATTCGCCAGTACCGATATCCCATAACCTCACCGTTTGTTTATAACCTGCACTCGCCAGTATTTCACTATTTGGACTGAAGGCGATCGATCGTGTTTCATTGCCAAATTCTGGCAAAGTATGAAGGCATTCACCGCTGCCAATATCCCACACCCTCAATGTTTCGTCATAACTGCTGCTAGCAAGTAGCTTACCATTTGGACTGAAAGCAACTAAGTCTACCCGATCGAGATGTCCGTGCAAAATTCGGAGGCACTTACCGCTGCTGATATCCCATAGTTTGACTGTTTGTTCGTCATCGCCGCTAGCAAGTATTTCACCGTTTGGACTGAAGGCGATCGACTTTACTTGATTGCTATGCCCTTGCAGTGTATTCAAGCATTCACCGCTGTTGATATCCCACAGCCTTAGCGTTTTATCGTAACTGCCGCTAACAAGTATTTCACCGTTTGGACTGAAGGCGATCGATCCTATTTGATTGCTATGCCCTTGTAAAGTATTCAAGCATTCTCCAGTGCGGATATCCCACAGCTTTGCAGTGCGATCGATACTTCCACTTGCGAGTATTTCGCCCGAAGGACTGAAGGCTATTGACCGTACATGACCGAAATGTCCCTCCAAAGTTTTGAGACATTCACCGCTACCGATATTCCACAGCTTCACTGTTTCGTCGCTGCTGCCGCTAGCAAGTATTTCACCAGTAGAATTGAAAGCAACTGAAAACACGTTTTTAGTATGACCATGCAAAATTTTCAAGCATTCACCGCTATTAATATTCCATAGCCTTACTGTTTTGTCGCTACTGCCACTAGCCAACATCTCACCAGCAGGATGGAAAGCCACTGAAAATCCAACTTTAGTATCATCTTGCAAAATTTTGCCGCATTCACCAGTGCGAATATCCCATAACCTTACCGTACCATCAAAACTCCCACTAGCGAGTATATTTCCATCAGCATTGAAGGTAACAGACATTACTGAGTTGGTATGTCCCTCAAAAACTTTTAAACATTCACCAGTCTTGACATCCCATAACTTGATTGTTTTGTCATAACTCCCGCTAGCAAGTATCTTGCCGTCAGGACTAAAGGCGACTGAATCCACCACGTTGTTATGTCCTTTACAGGTCAATATTTCTCTGAAACTGCTAGCTTCCCACAAGCGAACTATGCCATCAGTATCACCTGTAGCTAACAGTTTGCCATCAGGACTAAATATGACCGATCGAACACTGCTGAAGATTTTAGTAAAATCAGAATTAGCTAAATTTGCTTCAGCAAAATTGACGCGGCGCAGACTAGCATTTGTAAAATCAGCACCTAAAATAACTGCACGAGAAAGGTCTTTTTCTTCTAACGCAGTTCGATCGATTTTCACCAACAGCGTCGCCGCATTCCCTCCCACATAACCTACCTCACTTTCAGTTTTATTCCGCGTTGCTTCCACAATTTCCAATAATTTCTCCGTAGCTGCCCCTACATCGAGGCAGGGCCGGCACGAGGACACCGCCCCTACCATTGGTAACAACAAATCCATCACTGCTTTTGTCAGCGGCGCGTGTCCGAAACTCTGACGGAGTTGCCCTAAATCTTCAGCAACAAATCCCTGCAAAGCTGCGATAAGTTCACCCTTATTTCTCTTTTGGGCTTGCAATCGACAATAATTAGACCAAGCATATTTTTGAGGCGCTGCATTAGGATCTAAACAAGACTGTTCCGGCGCAACTAATTCGGTGAAATCTGCCGCCAAAACTCCCAATTCCGCTGCAAATTTATAAGCAACAAAAAACTCTAATAACGAACGGTGCGCCGGAGTATAATCACCGTCTGCATTGCGGATTAGCATCGTTTGACCCATCATGTCATAATGCCAGTGGTCTAAGTCCTTTTCCTCTTGGACTATGGAACCAAATAAGCTGCGAATGCGATCGGGAAAACCGCGATAATTGAGACTCATTTGATTTGTAGACAGCATTTCCCACGATAACTCGCACAAGAAATAAAGCTTATCTGCTAACGAAGTAAAAGTGCGTTCTGCTTTGATATCTCTCTCTATCTTCCGCCGCACCGCATACAGATAGATCCGCGACATATCGACTGGTTTTCCAGCTTCAATATCGGGCAATGCTTCCAAAATTAACTCCGTCATCACCGGGCGGCGCGCTAAATCCAATAGTTGCGGGTTTCCCATCACTTTTTCGACTGTCGCCGCTTCTGTTTGAAATGACAGCGCTTGCCCAATTTGCTCGTCGTTAAATTTCTGTAATTCTAAGACTTCAAATTGGGGAGTTTCGCCGGTTAAAATAGTTGTTGATGCTTGCAGTTCTGCATTGAACAATGCCCGTCCTTCCTTGCCTTCAGGAAAGTGTTCGGTACGGCAAGTGAGGATGACTTTTGCGCCGGGAACCACCGCTTTTGCTAATTCCCAAAAGTTGTTAATCGTTTCTTGCCGATCGCACTTAGCGGCCATTTCATCAAAACCATCGAAAATCAACAGAAATTTGCCCATGCGATTCAGTTGTTCAAAAGCCGAATAACCCGCCAAAGGTATCTCGTGTTTCCGAAAGAAAAACTCGGAAAATAGCGACTCCACACTTACGGCTTTGGCGTAATCTCGCAGCGGAATTACTAACGGCAACCTCGGACGTTCTAAACCTCGTCTTTGAGCTTCTTTGTAGCGTTGCAGCGCCAGCCAAGCATAGTGCATCGCAAACCAAGTTTTCCCCGTCCCAAATTCTCCTAAAACTGAAATATGTTCTTTTACTGGGTCATCTAACCAGAGGTCGATATAACCTTCAATCCAGCCATCTCGCCCGTCATAATGACTCACCCCTATTTTGCGGTGAGTATCGGGGTCGATTTCGTCTTTCGTACAAGCTAGAGGCACGTATTTAGTATTAATTTCCCGGTTGGTAATTTCAGTTTCCAGCCAATCGAGATAAGCGGTAAAATCGGCATCTTGGTCGAGCAATTCATCGAAAGTAAAGCAAGCTAGATCGCGATTTTCGGGTTTTTTTACCTCATCCCGCGCCGCGTGGCTGATGCGGCGGGCGGTGACTAACCAGCCTTCATCGGTGCGCTGTTTTTCCACCGATTCGCGCAAGGCTAAGATGTCCTTGACTCCGGCTTCTCCGGCAATTCCGCGCACTAAAATGCGATCGTACTTTTTGCGTCTCACCGGAACATCGATAATCCATTCAAAATAGTTATCTTCCGAGATTTGATAGGTTTCAAACTGATAATTTAATGTTTCAAACCAACCTCGAACTTGTTGTGATAAAATAAAGGCTTGAGACTTTTGAATATTCGTTGATACTGCTGCCGGAAGTGCGGGAACATCTTCGGATTCCAACCGCGCAAATTCGGTGCGAATTCCTTCGAGAGTGGGAAGGCGTTCGATGCGATCCATTACCAGAGATAGGCGTTTTTGCAAAGAGGCGATCGCATTTCCCACCATCACGTCCCCGATCGATCTCGTCCGCTTTGCAACTTCCATAAACACGGCCGCAAAAGCCATGAATTCCCGTCTGGGGTCAATCCCTAAATCTCGAAGTTCTTTGCCCAAAGCAGACTCGTTGAGAAACTCATCGCCTGCTTGAATTAAAATGGCTGGGCTATCGGACTCGAAGGCTTTACGAAATGCTGATTCAATCTCTTTTTGGCGAAATAATTCTAAAATTTGTTTGGGTTTGCCGGCGCCGTATTCTACTAAAGTATAAACGTAAACTCCGCTAAAATCTGCTGGCGGAGAATCCGGGTCGAGGTTAAATTTTTTTAATAATTTGATGACTGTTTCGTTGCGCTGAAACTTGTCTCTGATGGTGCCTAGTGGAATGGCTGTCAGGAGGGTGATAACTAAGTCGAGACTAATTGGGATCATTTAGGCTTTCCTGTTTTTCCGTGAAAGTAACGCTAAAATCTAGAATCGGTAGGCTGTGTCCCTGAAATGCGTTGCGGGCGATCGCAAACTGCTCTAATTTTATGTTAACAGGATTTACGCACTCCGACCAAAGAAACCGGGTTTTTACTAAATCTGTTGGTTGGAGCGAAGTCTCTTCGTGAAAAACCCGGTTTCTGGTCATCCTTCATTAGTCATATTAAATCGATAAAATTAGCATTTTTACCTAAATTTGACAACTATAAAACAGAGAAATATCCGACATATATTGTAGTATAAAAAGCTCTAATATTAGTTGTTATATCATAGTGCAAAAGTTAAAATATAGATAACTAACAAATAAATCTTGCTATCTATGAAAATACAATCTTCCGTCTTAGTTCACCTAGGATTTGGTAAATATGTACGATCGGACAAAGTAACAGCAGTCATCCCAATTGAAGCAGAACGCGGCCCCGGACGGCGTACTTTCGTCCACGTAGACGGTGAAACAGACCCGATCGTTGCTTCCCGCGCTGAAGATACGATCGTCCGCGATTTGGTGCAAGAACCGCGCGAAATTACTCAAGCCCGCCAACAACAGGAAATACTGCAAGATTTGTTGACTGATTTGAGCAATGTCAACGTCACTGTGCGCCGGATTAGTCGCGATGAAGGTGGACTCGATCTCGAACTTTTAGAACGTCGGATTCGCCAAATTTTAGAAGCCTAAAAAACTGCATATGTAGGTTGGGTTGAGCGTTAGCGAAACCCAACATCTTGCTCTAAATATCGCGAAACCCAACACCTTGTTTTAGATGAAGAGTTGGGTTTCGTTACCTCAACCCAACCTACATATATGGATTACTAACTCTCCTTCAAAACAACTTTGATATCGGACAAACCCGTGAGTTTTTCCGTCAGAGGTGGCTCTTCAATTCGCGGGACAAACACAGTTAACCCCCCCGGTACACACTCAATAGACAGCGGTGTCATGCCGATTATTTCCCCATCTAAAACAACTTTTTGAGGGGGATCGGTAGTGATTTTGATCTTTTTGGCTCGCATATAACCGATGTCATCCCGATCGCTCGCATTACCAGTCAAAGCCGTTTGCAATAGGTGATAGGATGCTGCGATCGCACCTGCCTTATTCTCTGGCGCGACCAAAGTAATATCCAGCAAACCATCGTCAAAAATAATCCCCGCTGGCCCTTGAGCTAAAATAGATGTAGGCGGCGCGGCATTCGCCACCGTTACCGCCACAGCAGTAACAGTGACAATTTTATCTTCGGTTTCGATTTCCGCTTCAAATCTTTCTAAATTGTTTAATTGCTTAATTCCCGACAAAACATAGGCTAGCATTCCCCAGCGATTCTTCATGTCGCGATCGGCCATTTCGACAGTTTCCGCCTCAAAGCCAACACCAGCCAATAAAACCATCGGCAATTTACCGTTGCAAATACCTGCATCCACCACCCGCGTTAAGCCTCCCAAAATAGTTTCGCAGGCCGTTTCAATCGTATTCGGAAGATCTAAAGCATTCGCAAAAGCATTCGCAGTTCCTCGCGAAACTATTCCCAAAGGAATATTTGTGCCGACAATCGCACCAGCAACGGCGGATAAAGTGCCGTCTCCCCCAGAAGCAATAATTGACTCAACTCCTCTAGAAACCGCTTCTAGGGCGATTTCAGCTCCATCTAATTCGGGTGTTGTCAGCCGAATATCCAAGTCAATAGTAGGTTCTAAAAGTTCCCGGATTAGAGCTAAGTCTTGCTCTGGATTGCTTTGACCGGCAGCCGGATTAAAAATTAGGCAAGCTGAACGTTTCATAAGTAATGGGTAATGGGTAATGGGTAATGAGTAAGCGATCGCTTGTATGATAAAACCTTGAACATGGCTTAACAACAAATATAGTATATTCCAGGTTTATAAATTGTAGTAGGGACACGGCAATGCCGTGTCCCTACGGGGATTTGTTCAACACGAGTGTAATTCACAAAGGTGGAATGATTAATTTGAAGATATTAATGTGTCATTCTCAAATTAGAGAATGACCCAGCTCTACAAGTAATAATTAATTACAAAACTTCAATCAAAGCATCACCCATTGCCCGACAGCCGACAAGTTTCATACCTTCGGACATGATATCACCAGTGCGATAACCTTGATCCAAAACTTCCACAACTGCTTGCTCAATCTTATTAGCAGCTTCCGGTTGGTTCAATCCATAGCGTAACATCATTGCCGCACTCAAAACTTGGGCGATCGGATTTGCTTTGTCTTGTCCAGCAATATCCGGCGCGGAACCGTGAACAGGTTCAAAAACTCCCGGCCCTGTTGCTCCCAAACTAGCAGAAGGTAGCATTCCAATACTACCAGTTAACATTGCCGCTGCATCGGAAAGAATGTCGCCGAATAGATTCCCCGTCACAATTGTATCGAACTGTTTTGGCCAGCGGATTAACTGCATTGCTGCGTTGTCAACGTAGAGGTGAGAAAGTTCCACATCGGGGTATTCTGAAGAAAGGGCAATTATGCGATCGCGCCAAAGTTGCGAAACATCCAAAACATTCGCTTTATCAACGGAACACAGCCTTTTCCCCCGCTTCCTGGCAGTCTCAAAAGCTACTCGCCCGATTCTGTCAATTTCCGACTCGGTATAAGCCATTGTATTGACACCGCGCTTTTCGCCAGTTTCCGTTTGAAAAATACCCTTCGGCTTGCCAAAATAAATTCCGCCCGTCAATTCGCGGATGACCATAATATCCACACCTTCAACAACTTCCCGTTTCAAAGAAGAAGCATCTATCAACTGTGGTAAAATAGTTGCTGGACGCAAATTAGCAAACAATCCTAATCCGGCACGCAGCCCTAAAAGTCCTGTTTCCGGCCGTTGTTCACGCGGCAAATTATCCCACTTGTAACCGCCGATTGCTGCTAATAATACAGCATCGCTATTCCGGCACATTTCCAGAGTTTCATCGGGGAGTGGATTGCCTGTTTTATCAATAGCAGCACCTCCCATTAAAGCTTCTTGAAATTCAAAGCCGATGTCGAACTTTTTGCCAACAAGTTTCAGGACATCTACCGCGACAGCGATAATTTCAGGGCCGATTCCGTCTCCAGGCAAAAGAGTGATGCGGTAGTTTTGTGTCATCAGAAAAATGGGTAGAAACCCCGTGCTTCTAGCACGGCTTTACATTCCCCTTTCGGGGTGGAGGGGTATGGTTGCCCCTCCTTGGAGATATGGTTGTCTCCAACCTCTTTCGAGTAAAGTTAGCTTCGCCAATGTTAAAAGGGCTTTTTCGGCTAGCAGCACTGTCCCAGTGACCTTAGAACTGTTTAACTACTAGCGACAGAGCGGGGAACTAGCTTCGCATTCCAGGGTGTCGTGACTCTTTTAACGTAGTCAGTTAAGACTTAGGCTGGTCAGAACGGCTTGTTAGATTTCTCCTTCAAGCCTCACACCTTTAGGCTGAGGTTCCTGACATCTACTAAGTTGATAAATTTTGCGAACTTATCATTGTATCATATCAATTCTGGATCTATAAATGGAAACAGTTCGATCGCACGTACAGAAATTTGGAAGGAGTGGTGGAGTGACAGAAGGTGAAGGTATACCAACATCAGAACAGATTGATTCCAGGGACTTCTCATGGCCCTTTTGGCCGATCGTCCCAATGTATCCCTATGGTAAGCGGCGGACGATCCGCAAGGAAATAGTTAAGGACACAATCTGGACTTTTGACCAACTTCAGGGAATTTTCTACGTCATCGTCCCGATTCGGATGACGGTGATTAAACTAGAGTCTGAAGGCCTTCTCGTCTACGCCCCCGTTGCGCCGACTCCCGAATGTATCCGCTTGGTAAACGAGTTGGTAGCAGAATACGGTGATGTTAAGTATATCCTCCTGACCACTATTTCCGGCATCGAACATAAAGTTTTTGTCGGCCCTTTTGCCAGGTGTTTTCCCAGCGCCCAGGTATTTGTCGCCCCCCAGCATTGGAGTTTCCCGCTGAATTTGCCACTAAGTTGGCTGGGTTTTCCCGCCAAACGCACATTTGTACTTTCCCTCGACAGCAGCGAAATGCCTTTTGCTGATGAATTTGATTTGGCGATTCTTGGCCCGATCGACCTTCGTTTAGGTTGGTTTGCCGAAGTAGCGCTCTTTCACAGGCGATCGCGCACACTGATGGTAACAGATTCCGTGGTTTCAATTTCCGATCATCCACCTGCGATCGTCCAATTCGACTCTTACCCGCTGTTGTTTCATGCCAAAGACAGCGCCTCCGATGTTGTTGCAGACACTCAGGAAAACCGGCGCAAAGGGTGGCAGAGAATCGCACTATTTGCCATGTATTTTCGCCCCAGCGTACTGAAAATTCCTCTGTGGAGCTCCGTATTAGGTAATGCTTTCCAAGCCCCAGAACGTTCTAGAAAAGCCTATTTCGGGTTATTTCCGTTCCAGTGGCAAAAGGGCTGGGAGCGCTCTTTTGAGGCTTTGCGTGGGGGAGGGCGATTGTTTGTCGCGCCGATTTTGCAGACTTTGATTCTCAACCGCGCGCCTAGGGAAACTCTTGATTGGGCCAATCGGGTTGCGAGTTGGGATTTTGAAAGAATTATACCTTGTCACTTTGATTGTGCGATCGCCACAAACCCACGCGAATTTCGGCAAGCATTCTCTTTTCTCGAAAAACACTCTGATGTTACCCTTTTACCCGAAGAAGATTTTAAATTACTTAGGGATATTGATGCAGGTTTAAATAAAATTGGTATTGTGCCACCCGCTAAGGACAAGGTTTCCTAGGAATGGGTATTGTATACATTGAGTATGACTAATTTAGAGAACAGACTGGCAAAGCGATCACAAATTCAGTCCCTTCACCCTGTATGGAATTCACATCGATCGCACCCCCATGTTTCTCAACTATAATCTGCCGTGCGATCGCCAAACCTAATCCAGTCCCTTTTCCTACTGCCTTCGTAGTAAACAATTCGCCAAAAATCTTCTCCCGCACCCGCTCAATCATACCAATTCCGTTATCTTTAATCCGAATTGTTACTTGTTTGTGATCCATAGATAACTTAGTTTTAATCGTAATTTCATTGGTGATATCTTCATAACTCATACCTTGATTTGATTCATCCAAAGCATCGATCGCATTTGCCAACAAATTCATAAACACCTGATTCAACTGTCCGGCGTAGCACTCCACCTGTGGTAAATTACCATATTCCTTAACCACTGCGATTTCTGGGCGATTTTCGTTAGCCTTGAGGCGATGCTTGAGAATCATGATTGTGCTATCCATACCATCGTGGATATTGCAGGCGATGGGACGATCGGTATCAGCACGGGAGAAGGTTCGCAAGCTGGTGCTGATGCCTTTGATGCGATCGCACCCCAGTTTCATCGAATCAATCATTTTGGGCAAGTCTTCGATGATATAATCTAGATCGATATCAACCGCATGATCGGCAATTTCTGTTTCCGAAGCGCGATCGCGATAGAGATTCAGATGCTCCACTAAGTCTTGCACCGTTTGCTGGGTTTCATGCAGATTGCCAGAAATGAAGCCAACGGGATTATTAATCTCATGAGCAACGCCTGCAACTAAGTTACCCAAGGCCGACATTTTTTCGCTTTGGATGATCCGGAGTTGAGATTGTTGTAACTGTTGAGCATAGGCTTGAGACTGTTGGTAAAGTCGGGCATTTTCCAAAGAAATAGCGGCTTGGGTACAGAGGAAATTGATGACTGTGATGTGCGAGCTCGTAAATACCCCAGCAGTAGATTGATTTTTTAGATAGAGAATTCCCGCTAAATGCCCTTGATTCAGAATCGGTAAACACAGTATACTCTTGGGCTGGTGTTGGTTGAGATAATCGTCAATGACGGGTAAATCGGTTTGTAAATTGTTTATTACAACTACCGATCGTGTCCGTTTGACATACTGAATCAGTTTGATGGGAACATTAGGATAATTCTTTAAAGGTTCTGAACAAAGTTCTGTATTTTCCAGAGTTGAGATGGCTTTCACTTGCCATGTTTCATCTTGAGGTAGAACTAATATACACTGGTCTCCCCCAGAGTTTTGCAAAATAATTTGGGTGAGTTGCTTGAGCAATTCATCGAGTTTAATGGTGCTGGAGAGTGCTTGGGCGGCTTTGATGACAGAGCCAAAATCTAGTGTTTCGGATATGTTGCTGGTGCAACCTTGCGTTGATGAATGAGTAAGATTGCTAAGGGTTTCTAGCGGATCCAAGCTGGTTTTCGGTGACTGTAAGATAGGCTGGAGCAGTTGAGGATAACGGGTTTCTAGATCAACAACTTTCGCTTTAGCTCCCCAGCGAGTATAGCAATAATAACTCTCAATCATGTAGGCTTGAGCGACTTTTTCTTTGCCCCAGTCGAGATAGAATTTGGCAGCAAGTTCGTTGGCTAGGGCTTCTTCTTGCTGATAACTGTTTTCTTTGGCGAGGCAGATGGCGCGATCGTAATAGTTAATAGCTGCTGCCTTGTTTTCGAGCAACCGAGATTGTTCTGCTTCTACCAAAAAATATTTATGTAGAAAGTTTTCTGGACAACTATCTGACCATGTTTTCAACCGCTCTTGATTCGATTGAACCTGTTGCAGAGCATCCCTTTGTTGTGAGTCAGATAGGGTTGGACATAGCTTAAGCAGGATCAAAGAACTATAGTAAGAATAGCTACTAGAGGTTGTGAATCCTGCAATGGAACTTAGAATCTTTCCTGCCTCTGTAGTATAGTATAGGGCTTGATCGAAGTTTCCTGTTAAGCAACAAAGATGCATTTTGAGGATATAGTAGAGGCACTGTGAAAACAAAGATTGCGATGTCTGAGCGCGATCGACTAATTCTTCTTCAGTCATAAGAGCCTCAGCCAACTTCCCCTCTGGTTCTTGACAAAGATTCATGATGAAGATGTTAGCCCCAGCCAGCGCTAACAACAAAAGCTCGTTCTGATCCTTTTGGGCCACCAGCCAGTATTTCTTGATATCTTCTGCAACTGTTGCCAGATGCTCTCCTTGAAATAGTCGATTGAAAATGTTGGTGAATAAATTGTATCCTGCAAACTGGTTTTCCCCGGAGTCAACTCCTGCCAGAAAACCCTCATAATTAATATCGGCTGCTCCTGCTATTGGTTTTGCCCACACCTGAATCCATCCACCAAATGACATACAGGCTTTAGATTGCATAGATCGGCTATTCAGCTTATAACTAAGCTGAAGGGCAAGATTCGCGAATTCATAACCTCGTTGGTATCGCTTCTGGATCGTGCCTAGAAGGAGACCATAGTTAGCATAAGCTTTAATCGATCCGGGGACATTGCCATGCTCAATAGAAAGATAAGTTGCTCTTAGAGAAACAAAACTATAAAGCTCAAGATCGCCAATTATATAAGTTGTTGGATCGATAGAAATCAGCAAAGTTATTGCAGCTTCAATTGCTGGTTCTATTACTGTGGGCAAGTCAAGTAAGGAGGTGATAGATCGATGTTCTAATTTATTTTCGATTGCAGCAAATTCTTTCCCTACCAATTCCGATATTTCACCTTTTTCAATCACAATTCCCAGACTTTCTAATCCGACTAGACCAACTTGAATTGCTTCTTGATACTTAGCTTGCAACGTGTATTTAATTACTTGTAAAATATAAATTTTCACGCGATCGACTGGAGAGATAATCCATTGTAATGCAAATGCAATAGTAGCTTCTACCTCCTGAAAACTACTATTGTTTAATTGGGATTCTGCTAAATTACTATACAAATCAAAAGTCACATCATATTGATTCTTCCAAGCACCTTCTCCAAGCCAATAAATCCCAATATTAAGGTAATCAATGGCGGCTGCATAGGCAGTAGATAATTTAGCTTTTTTTCCAGCAGCTAAATTAAGTTTAGCTAGTTTTGTTCCATCCATTTTCCGATCGAGGAAATGTTGACCATAATTAAGTTGGTTGACAATATCAAACAGTCTTTCATTCTGCTCTGATCCAGACAATTTTTGTAACAGAAGTTGACCGATTCGGTAATGTGTTACCTGTCTTTGATGTTCACAAATCAAGGAGTAAGTGGCTTGTTGGACGCGATCGTGTAAAAACCGATAAGTTGGATTAGCTGCTGCATCAGAAACCGAGGCACTATCAGACTGAAGAAAGAATTTATAGATTTCTGTATTGGGAATAATCAAACCTTCTTGTAAGGCTTTCCATAAATCATCTGCCGTTGTTTCTAGGGATTTTTCTGAGACAATTGCCAAGGTATTCAAATCAAACTGCGCTCCAATACAAGCTGCTAGCTTCAACACCTCCTGAGTTGCGATCGGCAACTTCTGTAATTGCAGTGCCATAAATTCCACCACATCCGAAGTGATAGCTAAAGCTCTGACTTGGGCGATATCGCACTGCCAATGGCAGATATCCCAATTAAAGTTAATCAAATGGTCGTCATGCAACGCTTTGAGGAACTGGGTGGCAAAGAAGGGATTGCCTTGAGTTTTTTGATAGACCAATTCCGTCAGCGGTTGGGCAAGCAAAAACTCGCAATTGAGGGTATCTACCACCAATTGATTCAGATCCACTAGACTCAACGGTTGCAGTGTAATTGTATTGACCGATGCTCCAGTTTTGACAATCTCATCGACGGTGAGAATGAATGGGTGAGCTGTCGAAACTTCATTATCTCGATACGCACCCAAAATCAATAAATATTCTGTATCTGACATCAACAATTGCAACAATTTCAGCGATGCGTAATCTGCCCACTGCAAGTCATCCAAAAACATCACCAAGGGATGTTCGGCACAGGTAAATACTTGCACAAATTTCTGCATCAGCAGATTGAAGCGATTTTGGGCAGCAGTTCCCGATAGCTCCGTCGCTCTTTGTTGAGTGCCAATTATTCGTTCTAGTTCCGGAATCACGTCAATTAAGACTTGTCCGTTGTCGCCAACTACTTC
Organism: Oscillatoriales bacterium; assembly: GCA_043718495.1. GTDB lineage: Bacteria > Cyanobacteriota > Cyanobacteriia > Cyanobacteriales > Microcoleaceae > Microcoleus. Next base: position 13,693 of record JAYSVM010000047.1, read on the forward strand.
CAAAATCTTGCTTTTCCAAGCATTGAGTTGACGATCTGATTCTGAGAGTAATTGCCCCATTAAGTCTCGAAAGGCTTGCACAAAGGCACTAAAGGGAATATTGCGTTTAAATTGGTCATACTTGCCTTTAATGAAATAACCATGCTGTCGCACAATGGGCTTATCAACTTCATTCACTACTGCGGTTTTCCCGATACCTGAGAAACCTGCTACCAGCATCATTTCTGTTGCCCCAAGGCTCACTCTTTCAAAGGCTTGAAGTAGAGTTTCTACTTCTGATTCCCGTCCATAGAGTTTCTCTGGAATTAGAAATCGGTCTGTAATATCCCGTTTTCCTAGTTCAAAATATGCTATTTTACCTGTTGCTTGTAATTGAGCTAGACAATTTTCTAGATCCTGCTTCAGTCCTAATGCACTCTGATAACGATTTTCGGCATTCTTCGCCATCAGTTTGCTGACAATTTGCGATAAAACCAGGGGGATTTTTGGATTGACTTGATGTATTGGTGTCGATTGTTTGGCGAGATGACAATGCACTAATTGCATTGCATCTTCTGAAACAAATGGCAATTTTCCCGTCAACAATTCATAGTAGGTTATGCCAAGGGAATAAAAGTCACTGCGATAGTCAATACCACGATTCATTCTCCCTGTCTGTTCTGGCGAAAGATAAGCTAATGTCCCTTCTAAAGCATTAGCATTTTGAATCTCTTGGGTTTCTCTGGGTAACAGGGAAGAAATGCTAAAGTCAATTAGTTTGACTTGTTTGGTTTCGGGATTAATTAAAATATTGGCTGGTTTAATATCTTTGTGAATGACTCGGTTTTGGTAGAGATAGTTGAGAATGTCTGTTAGTTGCAGGGCTAGGTTGAGAAATTCTGTTAAAGATAAAGAGTTAGAGGATTGATTTTTATCAGTTTCTGTTTTCAGATAAGTAGATAGGGAGATACCTCCAAAGTCTTCCATGACTAGGGCATAGCTATTGCCGTATGCTTCTAGACTTAGGGGTTTGATGATGCTGGGGAAGTCGAGATTTTTGGCTATGGTGTACTGGTTGCGAAACCCGACGATTTCATTGAACTTGGGGTATTCGTTCCGCAGCAGTTTGATGACGACTGGGTATTTGTTACTGGTACGGATGGCTCGATAGACTATGGTGCGTGTACCTGCGTAAAGTTGCTCTGTTATTTGATAGCCTGACAAATTGGCGGCATCCATAAGTCGTTTATCCTTTATTACACATAGGTGAATTTGAACTTTCTACTCCATTTTATTTTATTGTTTGACGGGGATATGATATCAGAAAATAATAATTTGTAACTTTTTACTACAGATGTACGCAGATGTACGGAGACAATATTAGCTCTATATTTCCGTACATTTGCGTACATCTGCGGTTTGATTCTTATTTATTCCCCATAGTGCCCGCCAGCAACCTTACCCCGAAACACCACATAATTGTAGATGTTGTAGAAAATCATAATCGGGATCAGAAAGCCAATAAACACAATCATAAATACCAGGGCGCTGGGTGCCGCCGCCGCTTGGTAAATCGTGAGTTGGGTGGGAATAATGTAGGGGAAAACAATTAATCCCAAGCCGATGAAACTGAGCAGGAAAATCAAAATTGTCCAGACAAACGGCGTGCGTTCTTGTTTGCGATCGAGACTTCTTAGCAATAGTCCAACCAGTAGCAATCCCAGCAAAGGAATTGCCGCAAAAATATAAACTAGCGGTTTCTCGAATAATCTCGATCTCGTACTTTCATAAAAGATTGGAGTTGCGACAGTAATCAAAACCGCTCCGATTAAAGTCGTCACTGCCGCAATTTTAGCCGTGCGATAGTGAGTTGTTTGCAATTCCCCATCTGTTTTCATGATTAGATAGGTAGAACCGATCAAAACGTAGCCTTGAATCAGTGTCAAAGCCACCAATATCGATCGCCAATCCAACCAATCCCAAGTAGTACCGACAAAATGACCAGCTTCATCAACCGCAATGCCTTCAAGCACCGCGCCTAGGGCAAATCCTTGAGCCAAAGCAGCCAAAAAACTGCCTGCACCGAAGGCATAATTCCAGAATAACTTGCGGTTAGAATGCTCGCGAAACTCAAAGGCTACAGCCCTAAAAATTAACCCAAAAAGCATCATACAAATTGGTATGTACAATGCCGTTAAAATCGTGCCATAAGCTAGGGGAAATGCGCCAAATAGAGCGCCTCCCATCAATACTAGCCAAGTTTCATTAGCATCCCAAACGTTGCCCAAACTGGTCATTAGAATGCTCCGGCGCTCGTCATCGGAGGCAGTTAGAGATAAGATTCCTACTCCTAAGTCAAAGCCATCTAGCATGACGTAAAGCAATAGAAATAAGCCCAAAATAATGAACCAGACTTGCGGGAGAAAATGCTCCAAAGCTTGCATAAAATCTCCTATTGTTGTGCTTCTACGGGACGTTGATCGGGAATGTGCTCTGCGGGTTCAGTTTCGATTGCAGGTTGATTGTCTAAACCTGGAATTGGCAAATTCAAATTAGGGCCTTTGCGGATAATCCGGCTGCCAAAATATAAGGCGCAAACAAACAGAAAGCTGTAAATAACAGCAAAGAAAGTGAGAGAAGTTAAAACATTGCTAGCGGGGATATTCGACACCCCGTCAGCCGTGCGAATTTGCCCGTATAAAACCCAGGGTTGTCTGCCCACACAGCGCACAATCCAGCCCGATTCTACAGCGATATATCCCAGTGGTGCTGCTAATACCCAAGCACGCATTAGCCAAGGTTGACTGCTAATATTTTCAGCGGAAAGTTTGCCTCGACTCCACTGAATTGTACTGAATAGCATCAATCCTACAAAGAAGAATCCAATCCCGGACATGATGCGGAAACAATAGTAGATTAAACCTACCATATGAGGTCTATCTTCTGGTTTCCATTCCTTTAATCCGAGGACTGGTTCGGAAAGTTTTTGTTTGAATTCTAGGACGTATCCTAAGCCATTAGGAACGCTAATTTCCCAGTCATTTTTTTGGGCTTTTTCATTAGGAAGAGCCATGATAGTCCAATCGGCTGAACTTCCGGCTGGGGATGTTTCCCATTTAGCTTCGATGGCGGCTAATTTGGTGGGTTGATAGTGATAGACTTGTTCGGCGCTCAAATGTCCGATGAATATCTGCAAAGGTGCAACTGCGATTGCCGTCGCGATGGCAATTTTTAAAGATTTGGAAAAGAAGGCTTCGTTGCGTTTATTAAGAATGTACCAAGCGCTAATTCCACCAATGACAAACAAGGAAGTTTCTAACGTCGCAAAAAACATATGGAGAATGCTGTTTAATGCGAAGGGGTTCATAATTGCTTGGAAATAATCGGTGACAACAAATTTGCCGTTGATCATTTCTCCGCCGGCGGGTGTTTGCAGCCAAGAGTTGGCGACTAGAATCCAGACGGTGGATAGGTTTGCGCCGAAGGCTACCATGATTGTAGCGAAATAATGGACGATCGGGTGAACGCGGCCCCAACCGAAGAGCATAATTCCTAAAAAGCCAGCTTCTAGCATAAATGCCATTGAAGCTTCAAATCCTAAAATACTGCCAAAAAAGTCACCAACTGCTTCGGAAAATGGTGCCCAGTTTGTGCCAAATTGAAACTCCATTGGAATGCCAGAAGCTACCCCAATCCCGAAATTTAGGACATAAAGTTGAGACCAAAAACGAGCGTGACGGTAATAGTCAGGATTGCGAGTTTTCAGCCACATTCCCTCAACAATTACCAGATAAATTCCCATTCCCGTTGTCAAAACTGGCCACAGCATATGAAATATGGCAGTTAGCGCAAATTGCATCCGCGATAGGGCGACTGTGTTAGATAAGATATCCATGTTTTTATCCTTTGGTCAGTTCAAGAGAGATTAGTTTGCACAATTTCTAGAATTGACATTAACTACAATGTAATGTAAAAATTCGTGACATTTTGTAAGGTTTGCAATTTTTAAGGTTTTATACAGATTTGCTTGGTATTTTTTAATACATTTATCGGTTGTTTTTATTGGGAAATAGGTACATTTGAATTTATGGTTGGGTGGGCGGGTTTACGAGATTGTTGGTTTTTGGCGATTATTTAGCTGAACCCGCCCCTACAAGATTGATGTTTGTTGATACGGGGATACGATTTTAGTACATTTGAATTTATGGTTGGGTGGGCGGGTTTACGAGATTATTAGTTTTTGGCGATTATTTCGGTGAACCCGCCCCTACAAGATTGATGTTTGTTGATACGGGATACGATTTTAGTACATTTGAATTTATGGTTGGGTGGGCGGGTTTACGAGATTATTAGTTTTTGGCGATTATTTCGGCGAACCCGCCCCTACAAGATTGATGTTTGTTGATACGGGATACGATTTTAGTTGGGTGGGCGGGTTTACGAGATTATTGGTTTTTGGCGATTATTTAGCTGAACTCGCCCCTACAAGATTGATGTTTGTTGAGGGGTATATGATATTATCTAACTGTGACTGTATAGGTCAGTCTAAAGGGCTTAAAATTAGCTGTGACTTTCGCATATCCGCTTAATTCTAATTCGTAAATTCCTGCTTTGGGAAACATAATATCAGCTCCGGGAATGCCTTTGTAATGCTCGGCAGATACGGCTTTTAACGGGGGTTCCATCAGCGGTTTATCCCCCTTTTTGCGCTTTTTTGGATAAACGGCTAACTTGCAGTTACACTGCTCTAATGGGATAATTTCGCCGCCCCTGCGAGTCAGCGCAAACCAAACTTTTGCGGTTTCTCCGGCGCGGGGATTGTGGTTGGGTTCTAGGTGAAAGGTAGCGGCGACATCTCCTGATACTTCGACTTCGTGGGCTAAAGCTGAAGTTGAGTTTAATGGTGGTATGGGCAATATTTCTGCTTGTACTAGCAATCCCAAGAAGACTAACAATCCTAAACTTTTACTTTGGTTTGATAGGTGAAACATAGAAATTATCCAGTGATAAAATTGACCAAAATAAGCGCGATCGCACAAACAGAACTAACATCGTAACCACTGCTAACACCGCTGTCAGCATTTGATGGTGCAACTTCCATTCAAAACCGCCGAGATAGTGGGAACCGATGAGGGCTGCGTGAAGGGCGCACAGCAAGAAAGCGGGTACTGTTAACAGATGAATTTGCCGCCATAGTTTGCCTAAATAATCTTGAAGCCGATCGCAACTTGTAACTGCCGCTGGTATCATCAACAGTAGCGCCACCATCCCAGCTATCATCCCTAACTGATGCTGTGGCAACATAAAAAATACAGCGTCAAAATTCCATTGCAGTGTATGATCTAGCATATGAAATGTGTGGGCAAGGGCGATCGCAAATCCTCCGACACCCAAAGCCCGACGGTAGCGCAAAAGTTGTGGCCAAAACTGACTAATTGGACGGGCAATCAGTGCTAGGCTCAAGCATATTAGGGATGCGTGGCCAGTCACATCAACCATTTCATCGGTTCGCAACAGAGTAATGATGCCGATCGCAATTGTCACCCAACTACCCGCGCGAAACAGTTGACTGCGTTTGTCAGCGCTCAATCTGTCGGCAAAAAACCCGACTCCCAGCATAGTTGGCAGTGTACCCAATCCAAATGCAAACATGGTTGCCGCACCCAAAATTGGATTTCCTGTTTCCGCTGCTTTAAGTTGCGCTGCATACAGGAAACCGCAGGGTATTAAACCCCAAAGCAAACCCAAAGCTGCTGGAATCCACCAACTTTTTTGAGTTGAAATCTTAGTCATTGCATTGCTGATGCGATCGTGCGAAACTAGGTGCAGCAATGGCAAACGCGGGAGCAAATCTGGTTTAATTTGTACCAATCCAAACCAAATTAGCATTGTGCCTGTGATAATTGCGATCGCGCGCCGCAATCCGCTACCAGTACCTGCCATTTGTCCGCCAGCAATTAATACCGAACCCAATCCGCCAATTGCAGCACCAACTAAGGCATAAGCAACTATTCTTCCTAAGTTTAATAGCAAGTGAAAGCGGAAAGCAGCTAATTTATCTTTCCCCGTAGCTGACAGGGAAAACGCTACTGTCAGCGGGCCGCACATTCCCGCACAGTGTCCGAAACTACCGAGAAATCCTAAAGTGCTGATTAATATTAAGTCTAGCATAAGGAACAAGGAGGGTCGGGTTTAGGAGATGGTAGATTATTGGCAATTATTTTTGGTAAAGCTCGCCTCCTGTATTTTAACTGATGAAAGGCACACTAAACTGGACACTATCTACTAATATTCAAATAGTCAACCATTCACATAATAATCCCGTGTTCCCTTGGCATTCATCGCTTCTCCGAGTCGATTTAATCCATACACATAAGCAGCAGTTCTCATACACACTGACAACTCCTGGGCTATCTTCCAAATAGCCTCAGTTTCCTCGACCATTTTATCCTGCAACCGCTGGTTGACTTCCTCCAATGTCCAATAGAGTCCGCTGCGATTTTGCACCCACTCAAAGTAACTAACGGTTACGCCACCTGCATTGACTAAAATATCAGGAATTATCTGAATTCCCCTGGATTCTAAGATCAAATCAGCAGCGGAATTGATCGGACCATTAGCTACTTCAAAAATAAACTTAGCTTTAATACTCTCAACATTGGCTTCGGTTATTTGATTCTCCAAAGCTGCTGGAACTAGCACGTCTACATCTAATGCTAAAATTTGTTGATTTGTCAATATTTCATGTTCGACAATATTGCAAACAGAGCCTTCGCAGTAAATAGCTTTGATTCCTTTATTTGACTCTTTTAAACTGCGAATGCTCGGAATATCCAGACCTTGTTTAGCATAAATTCCGCCTTGGGAATCGCTGACTGCAACTACTTTGTAGCCTGCTTTCCAGAGTAGTTCTGCTATTTCTGCACCGGCATTCCCAAAACCCTGCACTGCTACTGTTGTATTTTCAGGAATTAGCTGAAATTTGCCGAGAATATTTTCTAATACAAAGAATGCCCCGGTTGCTGTTGCTGTATCTCTACCTAAACTGCCGCCAATTGTGACGGGTTTACCAGTAACAACTGCTGGACAAAGTTGCCGTTTGATGATATTATATTGATCCATCATCCAACCCATAATCATCGGATTAGTGTAGACATCTGGTGCGGGAATATCGATGTCTGGGCCGATGAAATCTGCGATCGCATCAACATACCCCCGGCTCAACCGTTCCAATTCCAGTTTCGACAATTCCTTGGGATTTAAAGTGATTCCTCCCTTGGCTCCTCCAAAGGGCAAGTTCAAGACTGCACATTTAAAAGTCATCCAAAATGCCAAGGATTGCACTTCATCGAGGGATACTTTGGGATGGTAGCGCACTCCTCCTTTCGATGGACCTCTGGTATTGTCGTAGCGCACTCGATACCCTTGGAAAATCCGCAGGGAACCGTTGTCCATTCGCACGGGAATTGATACAATTAAACTTGATTTAGGATATTTTAGTCGTTCGATTGTATCTTCGGAAAGGGATACATATTTTAAGGCTCGTTCTAATCGGCGGCTGGCATCGGTAAATAATGATTCAGTCATTTGATTTTAGATTTTAGATTGACCCCACGGATAAATCCGGGGGCTTGTACCATCAAGAAATTCTTGGTCATAAGAAGTTAGTTGTCAGTTGACTGTTGTCAGTTGTCAGAGAGAAGAAGGTTTCTGCTACTTAAGCTAATTTAATCATAATCTAGGTTTGATTCTGTTAACTATCAACTATCAACTTTGAACTGTCAACAAATTGCTTTTTCTCGATCGCGAATCTCACATTTCCCAGCAAAAATTAAGCATATACACTTATAATAAAGATTGAGATCAATTACGCTGGCATCAGAATTAATATTACCCAAAATCAGGAGACTGCACGTGTCGTTTCCCTACAATTTAACTGAATAATTATTATGGTTGGACTCCTAGCCGCTCTCTCTGCGTCTGCGGCGGGGGGTATGAGAATTGCCATGCCCCTGCTGTTAATTGGCCTGTTACGCATCGACAAACTTTGGTCGGAAATACCTTTGTTGCGTAGGCTTCACCCCCAAGTGGTGATAGCAATTTTGGTGAGTTGGTCGCTGTTAGAACTATTTGCTTCTAAAACCTTTGAGGGACAGCGTGTGCTGCAAATTGTGCAAGTTATTTTCAGTCCTATTGTAGGAGCAATTATGGGAGTTGCGATCGCACAAATCAGCCCCATCGAGGAAGTTGTGGCTCATCCTTGGGTATTGTGGATTATTGGTATTGTCGGAGGTTTGTTGGCTTTAGTGTTGCAATTGGTACAAGCAGGATGGTTTTATCGGTTGAAGGGTTTGCCACTTTGGGTGATTTTTGTCCAAGATGTTTTGTGTATTGCTTTGGTATTGTTTGCCTTTGATGCGCCACGCCAGGGAGCATTAATTGCGATGTTGTTGCTATGGCTGGCAATTCGTAGTTCTAAGGAATGGTATCGTTGGTACAGAAATCAGGGAAAACTGGGGTTAATTGGAAATCCTCGCCAAGGTAAACGTGATCCAGATTAATTTAGTTATTGGTAATTGGTAATTGGTAATTGGTAATTGGTAATTGGTAATTGGTTAATTGCTACCAATGCCCTATTCTCAATCCCCAATGCCCAATTCCCAATGCCCAATTCCCAATGCCCAATTTAAAGTAATCCGATCGCATGAAGTGGGCCTTGACCCGCGATTAACTCGATCAATAGTGCGATAAAACCAATCATCGCCACACGACCATTCCAGACTTCCGCACCGGTTGTCAAACCCCATTCCCACTGCTCTTGAGGATACATCTTCACCTTCTTGGAAGGGCGGATCACATCAGAGAATTTAACACTAGGAGATTCAATTGACTCGATGACTAAATCGGCCAAGGCTTCAATAAACACTGGATAAGTATTCAGGGCCGGCACTCGGTAGAAATTGTGAATCCCCGACTCTTCTGCCAATTCTCGATACTCCATGTCAATTTCTTGCAGAGTTTCGATGTGATCGGAAACAAAACTAATCGGAACTACCAACAAATCTTGGACTCCATTTGCCGCCAATTCGGTGATGGCATCTTCGGTGTAAGGCTTGAGCCATTCCACCGGGCCAACCCGACTTTGATAGGCGAGAGTGTGTTCATTCGATCGATTCAAATGCTCCATAATCAGACGAGTGCAATCTTGAATCTCGCGCTGATACGGATCTCCAGCCTCTTCTACATAGCTGGCGGGGACACCGTGGGCGCTGAAAAAGATGTGAACTCCATCGGGATTAGGAGTATTGTCTAACTCTTGGGCAATCAATTCAGACATTGCCTGAATGTAGCCTGGCCGCTGATACCAAGAAGGAATCGCAGTGTATTCAATCTCACCAAGAGCTGGATCTTTGCCCCACATTTCTTCTAGCTGTCGGAAGCTAGAACCGCTTGTACTGATGGAAAATTGAGGATACAGCGGCAAGATTGCCAGTTGTTCGATGCGATCGCGTTTGATTTGGGCGATCGCATCTTCAGTAAAAGGATGCCAGTAGCGCATCCCTACATATACTTGAGCATCTTGTCCCTTTTTCTGCAAAAGTTCTTGCAAAGCTAGAGCTTGTTCGTCTGTGATGCGACGCAAAGGAGAGCCGCCCCCGATTTGGCGGTAGTTTGCCTGGGATTTCTCAAAACGCAGGGTCGAAATCAACCAGGCGAGTGGTTTCTGCAACCAGGGAAACGGCAGGCGAATGATTTCCGGGTCAGCGAACAAGTTGAACAGGAAAG
>JAYSVM010000048.1:0-6925 GCA_043718495.1 Oscillatoriales bacterium
ATACTGACATTAGGACTTAAACCTAACCGTTGTTTCATAGGAGCCGGGATTTCTCCGATACTAGGATGCTTCAGCACGTAGATGTTTTTGTTCTTACTCGCAATCCAATTCTAGCATAAATACCACGGCGGTTAAAACCGCACGAGTCGCTTCCCTCTCAGGACTGAAGTCTCGCTCGTTTCCCGCATCCCGTATTAATTTGATGAGAATTAAATAACTTACAATTTGATGGTTCTTGTGGGATGGGCGTCCCACAAACTTGTGTAAATTATTTAATTTGCGATCCTAAACATCTACTAAAAAAGCCTGGAAACACTTGTTCTCAGGCTTTTGAGTAGAAATATCCACTCCTGTCTATATTCCGGTTACACTCCTTATGATAGAAACGGCACTGCCGTGCCAGCCCTTGGTAATCAAGCAACTTCAGAATCGCAGCGTTGATGTTCCATCCGAAATACGTTAGCGTATAAACTAGCTACAATCTGTTTACCTTCCTGAGTCAATTTTAAGTAGCCGAGGGATTCACTGATGTGCGGATAAATACGGCTCCAGTAAAACTTGGAGTAGCTTTGCAGCAAGTCCCCCGGATGTCTGTAGCCCAAGGCTTTAGTAGCACCACTTTCTTCCAATTCGTAAAAGAGCGCACCAATTTTTTGTAAATATTGCGGGTTGCTAAGTTGACCTATCAAGTCAGCGCCACGAACTAAACTGGAATAATCAACGACATTTTCATTGGCATTGCTGTCAAGCACCGAAAAACGAGTTTCCTCAATTTTTTGCTTGATTACTTCGGCATTAATTAGCTTATGATTCCCGAAGCGTTCGTCAATGAAGAGTTTTGAGCGATCAACTCGGTAAGGCGCGAGGCTGGCTGCCGTTGCACCGGGAGCAAGTGCAGTTTTCCCACCATCTTTTCCTGTAGCATATAACCCTTCTGTTTGTTTGTCTTGTCGGCAAACTCCTTTGACATATCCGATATCTTGGCACAGCAAAGAAATAATGAAGTGTAGCCAATCTTCGCAGGATACTCCGCCCTTGCGAATGTGTTTTCCTCGCAAGATTTCTTGACCGACCAAGGTGATGCCAATGGCGTGTTCTACATTGTGATAAAGAGCATCGCTATTGGCAATATTTTCTAAAGCCATTGCTCCCACCCAAGAAATAATGTCGGCATAATCTGATTTATACCCTCCGTAAGTACGGCTGTAGCCATTCTCAAGGTGTTGAATAAAAGCCTCGATTAGAAGTTCAGTAGAATTAAACATACCCGTCTTTTTACCTTCGTATCGCCTTGAAAGATTTGTGAGTCTATTTTTAAGTTTTCTTAGCTTAAGAAATTGGATGTTAACTCAAAAATCATGCTTGCCCTGAAAAATTATTCCATTACGGATAGCCATCCACGGCGTACTGCGTACAGTAGTCTGTTGAGTATTTTTTGGTTGTCTGAACTTCTGAAAGTTTGAGAATTAACTGCGTCTTGAATCTGCTCTAACTGAGTCTGATCGATCGTTCCAGATTTCCAAATATTTAGGTAGAGTTCGGAAATTGCGTATTCAGGAACAAAGGTTTGGGTTCTCATTTGGCGGTAAACTTATTATTTGTATTTATTATTGTGGAAGCTTGTCTAATCTTATGTGATATGGATCGACCGATAGCTGTGATGCGATCGCCAGAGGGAAGTTGATGTGCAATAATTTTGGTCGCTGGCGGGCGATCAAAAACTTATTGCTAAAAAAACTTGAGTCGTGTATAATACAGAGTCTGGTATCCTCATTTATCCATAATTTTACCCAAAATCCCATCTCCGCATAGGGGAAGGGACTTTCAGTGCGGATGCCACAAAATCACTCTATTCAGCAAAAAGCTAGAAATGCCGTAACTCATGCCCACTATTCAGCAACTCATTCGTTCAGCACGGGAACAAACGCAGAAAAAAACCAAATCGCCAGCTCTCAAGAGTTGCCCCCAGCGCCGCGGAGTTTGTACCAGAGTGTACACAACCACCCCGAAAAAACCTAACTCGGCGCTGCGAAAGGTGGCGCGGGTGCGGCTGACCTCTGGTTTTGAAGTGACAGCCTATATCCCCGGTATCGGTCACAACTTGCAAGAACACTCAGTAGTAATGATCCGTGGCGGTAGGGTAAAAGATTTGCCTGGGGTTAGATACCACATCATTCGCGGTACATTAGACACGGCTGGGGTGAAAGACCGCAAACAAGGTCGTTCCAAATATGGGGCAAAACGTCCTAAAGCAGCTAAGAAATAAGACAAAACTCGCACTTTGAGGGGTTGGAGGGCAAAAATTAATCCTCGATCGCAATTGGTATATAGCCAATTAATCATCGATCGATAGCTCAGAAAAACCCCAAACTCAATCATTCAAAATCAAAAATCCCAAATAGAACTATGTCTCGCCGCACAGTTATTCAAAAACGTCCAGTCCCCCCCGATCCAACCTACAACAGTCGGTTGGTCAGCATGATGGTGAGACGGATTATGCAGCACGGTAAAAAATCCGTTGCTTCCAGCATCGTCTACGATGCCCTCAAAACCATCCAAGAACGCACAGGAGCCGAACCGTTAGACTTGTTTGAAAAAGCAGTCAAAAACGCTACACCCCTGGTAGAAGTGAAAGCTCGCCGAGTAGGTGGTGCCACCTACCAAGTGCCGATGGAAGTACGCTCCGATCGCGGAACTACCCTTGCCCTCCGCTGGTTGATCAGATTTGCTCGTGCTCGCACCGGCCGCTCAATGGCCGCCAAGCTGGCTAACGAACTGATGGATGCAGCTAATGAAACGGGCAGTGCCATTCGCAAGCGCGAAGAAACACACCGCATGGCAGAAGCCAACAAGGCCTTCGCTCACTATCGCTACTAATAGCCAAATCGGTTAGGTCGAATTGGGTATCAAGTGGTATGAGAGAATTGGGCGAGAGATTGGAAAGTGTAAGGTTTTAGTATTGAGGTTGCTTCCCCAGGCGCTAGGCTGCGAGCCACGAAGCAAACTCAACACTGGAAAATTCACAATTTAAAACTCTCTTAATTCTCCATGTCACATCCTTAATATTTTTGTAAACAAATCTTGCAAACAATATTAAAATGTAACAATAAGCTCCATGTACTTATGCTGTCAGTCGCTAGCGACTACAAAATAGGGTTTTTGTGTAGTATGATTGTATTATAACAGCAGAAAAACTCAAGGAGGTAGCTGTGGCACGTACCGTCCCGCTAGAAAAAACCCGCAACATCGGCATCGCAGCCCACATTGATGCGGGCAAAACAACAACAACAGAAAGAATTCTGTTCTATTCAGGCATGGTTCACAAAATGGGTGAAGTGCACGATGGAACAGCAGTGATGGACTCGATGGATCAAGAGCGGGAGCGGGGAATTACGATTACTGCCGCCGCTATCACCACCACCTGGAAAGATCACAAAATCAACATCATTGACACTCCCGGACACGTAGACTTCACGATCGAAGTCGAACGCTCCATGCGGGTGCTAGATGGAGTGATCGCAGTTTTTTGCTCGGTAGGCGGAGTGCAGCCACAATCGGAAACTGTTTGGCGACAAGCCGATCGCTATAAAGTACCTCGGATTGTGTTCGTCAACAAAATGGATCGGATGGGCGCTAACTTTTATAAAGTCTACGGTCAAATTTGCGATCGCATGAGAGCAAACGCCGTACCCATCCAAATCCCGATCGGTAGCGAAGAAAATTTCCGGGGCATTGTAGACATAGTGCAAATGAAAGCCTACATCTACAACAACGACATCGGCACTGATATCGAGGAAATAGAAATCCCCGATGAAGTCAAAGATCTAGCCGCGGAATATCGCACCAAGTTGATCGAATCGGTAGCAGAAACCAGCGACACCCTCACAGAGAAATACCTAGAAGGCATAGAACTAACGGAAGACGAAATCCGCACAGCCCTACGCCACGGCACTCTCAAAGGTACGATAGTCCCGTTGTTGTGCGGTTCTGCATTCAAAAACAAAGGGGTTCAGCTTTTGTTGGATGCAGTAATCGAGTATCTGCCGTCGCCCTTGGAAGTTCCGCCAATTCAAGGACTCCTACCCAACGGCGACACCGCAGAACGACTCGCGGATGACAACGCCCCCCTATCAGCCCTGGCATTCAAAATCATGGCAGACCCTTACGGTCGCCTGACCTTTGTTCGCGTCTACTCCGGTATCCTCAAAAAAGGTACTTACGTCCTCAACTCGACCAAAGACAAAAAAGAGCGAGTTTCTCGCCTAATTGTGCTCAAATCGGACGATCGGATCGAAGTAGAAGAACTGCGCGCCGGAGACTTGGGAGCAGTCTTGGGTCTGAAAGATACCTTCACCGGTGACACCATCTGCGATGAAACAGCACCAGTAATTCTGGAATCACTGTTTATTCCAGAACCAGTCATCTCGGTGGCGGTGGAACCCAAAACCAAACAAGACATGGAGAAGCTCTCCAAAGCTCTCCAGTCCCTCTCGGAAGAAGACCCCACCTTCCGAGTCAACGTTGATCCAGAAACCAACCAGACAGTCATCGCCGGCATGGGCGAACTGCACTTGGAAATTTTGGTAGACAGGATGCTGCGCGAATTCAAAGTAGAAGCCAACGTCGGTCAACCGCAAGTAGCCTACCGCGAAACCATTCGCAAAGCCGTCCGCGCCGAAGGTAAATTTATTCGCCAAAGTGGCGGTAAAGGTCAGTATGGTCACGTTGTGATCGAAATAGAACCCGGAGAAGAGGGAACCGGCTTTGAATTTGTCTCCAAAATTGTCGGTGGCACTGTACCGAAAGAGTACATCAATCCGGCAGCACAAGGGATGAAAGAAGCCTGCGAATCAGGTATTCTAGCAGGATATCCGATGATTGACCTCAAAGCTACTATGGTAGACGGGTCTTTCCACGATGTAGACTCCTCAGAAATGGCATTTAAGATCGCCGGTTCAATGGCGATCAAAGAAGCCGTGATGAAGGCAACGCCTGTGCTGCTAGAGCCTATGATGAAGGTAGAGGTAGAGGTTCCCGAAGATTACATCGGGAATGTCATCGGCGACCTCAACTCCCGTCGGGGTCAGATCGAGGGTCAAGAGACGGATCAGGGAATTGCTAAAGTTTCTGTAAAAGTTCCACTAGCAGAAATGTTTGGTTACGCTACTGACATCCGCTCGAAAACCCAAGGTCGAGGCATCTTCACAATGGAATTCAGCCATTACGAAGAAGTGCCGCGAAATGTGGCTGAAGCCATTATCGCTAGGAACAAAGGGAACTAATGATTTTAGATTTTAGATTTTGGATTTTGGATTGAATCCAAAATCGAGAATCTAAAATCTCAAGTCTAAAATCGCTAAAAAAAACAAGGAACAAATCGAGAATGGCACGCGCAAAATTTGAACGGAATAAACCCCACGTAAACATCGGCACAATCGGTCACGTTGACCACGGCAAAACAACTTTGACCGCCGCGATTACGATGACTCTTTCTGCACTAGGTCAGGCAAAAGGCAAGAAGTACGACGAAATCGACGCCGCGCCTGAAGAAAAAGCACGGGGTATTACGATTAATACGGCTCACGTTGAGTACGAAACCACTGGTCGGCACTATGCCCACGTTGATTGTCCCGGACACGCTGACTATGTGAAAAACATGATCACCGGTGCGGCTCAAATGGACGGTGGCATCTTGGTTGTGTCAGCGGCTGACGGCCCAATGCCTCAAACTCGCGAACATATCTTGCTAGCTAAGCAAGTTGGCGTTCCTAGTTTGGTTGTTTTCTTGAACAAGGAAGACATGGTGGATGACGCAGAACTTTTGGAATTGGTGGAAATGGAAGTTCGCGAACTTCTGACCTCTTACGATTTCCCTGGTGATGATATCCCCATCGTGACTGGTTCGGGATTGAAAGCTCTCGAAGCAATGGCTGCCAATCCTAAGACTATAAAGGGCGATAATCCCTGGGTTGATAAGATTTACGCACTGATGGAAGCAGTGGATAGTTACATCCCTACTCCAGAACGTGAAATTGATAAGCCTTTCTTGATGGCAGTTGAAGACGTATTCTCGATTACTGGTCGGGGTACTGTTGCTACTGGCCGGATTGAACGTGGGAAAGTCAAGGTCGGCGAAAACGTCGAATTGGTTGGTCTGAAGGACACTCGCCCTACTACGGTGACTGGTGTGGAAATGTTCACAAAGTCTCTGGATGAAGGCTTGGCTGGCGACAACGTTGGCTTGCTGCTGCGGGGAGTTTTGAAGGAGCAGATTGAACGCGGTATGGTGATTGCCAAGCCGAAGAGCATTTTGCCTCACACAGAGTTTGAGTCTGAAGTCTATATTCTGAAGAAAGAAGAAGGTGGTCGTCACACGCCATTTTTCTCTGGATACCGCCCTCAGTTCTATGTTCGTACAACTGATGTAACTGGTACAATCAAGCAGTTCACGGCTGATGACGGCACGGAAGCTGAAATGGTGATGCCTGGTGACCGGATTAAGATGACTGTAGAGTTGATTAACCCGATCGCGATCGAACAAGGAATGCGCTTCGCTATCCGTGAAGGCGGACGCACCGTCGGCGCAGGTGTTGTTTCCAAAATCCTCAAGTAGGAATCCATTAACAGCCTAAGTAGCAGAAAAGCCACCAAATATCAATAGGCTTTTCTGCTATTTAGTCATTAGTCAGCAGTTATTAGTCATTAGTCATCAGTCATCAGTGAGCGGTTAGTCGTTGGTAATTAAATAGTGAATAACCAATAACCAATAACTAATAACTAATAATTAATAACTAATGACCAATGACTAATGACTAATGACTAAAGATAAACTGAACCTAGAAAATTAAAGAAACCAAAATGGCAGCTATCCAACAACAAAAAATTCGCATCCGCCTCAAAGCTTTCGATAGACGCATTCTCGACG
>JAYSVM010000049.1:0-23054 GCA_043718495.1 Oscillatoriales bacterium
TTATTGGCGATCGCCCAACAAGCACCTTTAATATTTTTAGACTTATTCCGATAGAAACCAGTCGATCGCACTAAACTCTCCAATTCCTCCAAATCGGCACTTCCCAAAGTCACCGCATCGGGAAAACGCTCAAATAAAGCGGGTGTCACCAGATTAACTCGCGCATCCGTGCATTGAGCCGAGAGAATTGTGGCCACCAGCAACTGCACCGGAGTTTCGTAATCGAGAGTGCAAGGAGCTTCTGGATATAGGCGTTTGAGGCGAATCAAGATTTCGTGCGATCGCTTTTTCAAACTTAACTTTTTAGTCATTTATTATTGGTTATTTGCGGTGCCCTGAGCCCTTTAAATCGAAGCGAACGGCTACGCTCAGGATAAACTCCGTCGAAGGGTTACTGGTTATTTGCGGTGCCCTGAGCGTAGTCGAAGGGTTATTTGTGATTGGTTGCATCGGAATTAATCTTACCCGAAATCAGGACACGGCTTGGCCTTTGTCCCTACAATTAATCTGGCGTAGGGAAACGGCACTGCCGTCTCCTCCATTTCGGCGCAGCCCGGAATTGATATTACAAATTATCCGCCTGCGAACCGTTGATTGTGTCACTGTAGGCAAGAGCTAGGTTGTTTTGAGTTTGAGCAAATTTTTCGCTTCCCGGTTCGCGATTATTTAAAACTATTTGATAACCAGTAATTGCAATTTGAATATTATTGGCTCTATTCCCACCGGGAAATTCCATAATATGAATACTCAAATTTTCAATGAGGGTGACGATTGAGTTAATTGTTTCTAGATTTTCGCCAGCAAGTAATTTCTGGGATATTTGTTGTAAAATCTCGGCAAAACTGGTATTTAGGAGATGTTGCCGTTGTTCGAGCATGGGGTGAATTATTTTAATATCGCTATTATTAGCTTCTTCTGCTTGCAATAATTCTAGGAAAAAGTTTGCATACTCTTGGGAACTTTCACCTTGAGAGTTATTGCTATCTGCGTCATCGTTCATATCCATAAATTGCGCTAGCTGACTGGCTAGATTTCGGAGGAAATTAGCGCCATTTTCGCCTCCTTGTTCAGCCAATTTTGCTGCTACTTCGTCGCAAGTTTCCAGAAATCCGCGATCGAGTAATTCTGAGTTATCTTGTAATATCTGCGGTTCGTCTCCCTTGGGGCAATTCAGCAGGGTGTGAATTAATTGGAGATAGGCTGGGGCGCGGTTTTCTTCCATTGTGGGGAGTTGTTAATAATACCGAGATTTATTTTACCATGCTTGGTGGGTAGCCAGAAACCGGGTTTTTGCGAGAATATTTGTTACACGCGAAGAGATGGGAAAAACCCGGTTTCTTTGATTTTAACCGCAGGTGGCGGATGTACGCTGATGAACGCTGATGAGGATATTTTATTTAATCAGTTCTTCTAGAGATGGAAATAGCATTTTTTCAGCACTAATTTTTTCACAGTCGCAAGGTTCTTGAATTGCGGATATAGCTGATACATTTCCTAGCAGCAATTGGATGCTTTCTATTAGTAATGGTAGAGTCAATAAAATTATTGATGCTGATACTAGCAAGCTAATTAATCCGTCTGCCCAATTCCAGTGCAGCCACGCTACGGCGATCGCAGCTACAATTACTCCAGCCGATGAAAATATGTCGGCAACTGCGTGCAGAAATGCGCTTTTGAGGTTCAAGTCGCCGTGACAGCAGGAGTGCAAGCAGCAAGCATTGATTGAGTTGATACTTAAACCGACTATTGCGGTAATTAACATCGGGAGTCCTTCTACTTCGGGGGTTGGGGACTGCAAGCGTGCGATGGATTCGGCAGCAATCCACAGGGCGATCGCCACTAAACTGATACTATTAACTAAGGCGGCAATGATTTCTCCTCGTGCAGGAATTGCCGATCGCGCGTTAGCGAAGCCCTCGAAGAGGATCGCACAATTCACCGATTCACTTCTTTTTACTGACGAGTACCAAGTAGCTGTCAAAGTTATCGCTAAAGCTGCTACATCTGACAAAACGTGACCAGCATCTGCTAATAGGGACAAACTGTGAGAGTTGATTGCGGCGATTAACTCTGCTACGAAAAAGCTACTAAGCAGTACCAAAGCTGTTTGTAAAAGTTGCACTTTGGCAATGCTGGGATTTGGATTGTCGCCATGTGCCAGATTCTTGGTGTTTTCAGAGTTAAAATTGTCCCCAATTGGAAATATCATGCAGCAGTCCTTAAAGCTAAACTCAATTTTCAATCAAACATTAGATGACTCATTATACGCCAACTCCCGACCCGGAACCGCAAAAGCCGATCGCACATTCCCCCAATTCTGAAATCAACGCAAATATTTTCACAGGGGAATCTTTGGTTGATTTGCGGAAGTACGATCAATCAAAGTTCGATCGCGGAAGGCCCGGTTGGCTGATTTTGGTTTGGTGGTTGGTACAGGCGATCGCATTTCCCCTGACTCCACACCCTTTTAACGGTATCAGAAGCTGGCTACTGCGCTTATTTGGAGCGAAAATAGGTTGTGCTGTGATTATTCGCCCTACAGCTCGTTTTACCTATCCTTGGAAAATTGAAATCGGCGATTATAGTTGGATCGGAGATGATGTTGTATTGTACAGTTTGGATCGAATTGCGATCGGCAAACACTGCGTCATTTCTCAAAAAAGCTATCTCTGCACTGGCAGTCACGATCCTCAAGATCCAGCCTTCGGCTTAATCACAGCATCTGTTATCATTAATCATGGCGTTTGGATTGCCGCCGACTGCTTCATTGGCCCTGGTGTCGAAATAGGTGCAAATGCCTTAATTGGAGCTCGCAGCAGCGTCTTTAAAAATATGCCGGCCGGCTTTGTTTGTATGGGAAATCCCTGTCTTCCGCACCATCCCAGAGAAATCAAAAAATAACCAAATAACTGTGAATACAATACCGGAAGAATTATTGACAGAAATATCCCAAATATTTACATCTACTTTATTTAAAATAGGAGAAAATCCTGTATCTTTGCGGTCGCTTCTGGAACTGATTGTATCGTTCATGGCTGTGCTTCTAGTATCGCGAGGTTTGACTAACTTTCTCAAAGAACGCTTGCTCGTCCGACTGGGAATTGATGAAGGAAACCGGGAAGCTATTGCAGTTATTCTGCGCTATTTAATCGTAGCTTTCGGAGTGATAATTGCTATCCAAGAAATAGGATTTAACCTCGCTTCTTTGGCAGTTGTTGCTGGCGGGTTGGGAGTAGGAATTGGCTTCGGAATCCAGGATTTGACAACCAACTTTGTCAGCGGGCTGACGCTGCTTTTAGACCGGCCTGTCAAGGTGGGAGACTTTGTGGAATTAGAAGGATTGATGGGAATAGTCAAAAAAATCTCGATTCGATCGACTATTATCACAACTAACGACGACTCCAGCGTCATAGTTCCCAACAGCACCATGATTAGCAACAAAATTGTTAACTGGAGTTACGAAAATCCGCTACTCTGTCTGCGACTATCCATAGAAGTAGCCGAGAATAGCAACCCGCTGTTAGTAACAGAAACTTTGTTAAATATTGCTTATGCAGAAGCCGGAGTATTGTACGAACCGAATCCGAAAGTTTTGTTTGTCGATTTTGGCGATGATAGTTTTAAATTTGAACTTTTAGTTTGGACGGACAAGCCGACTGAAAGAGAAGTAATTAAAAGTTCTTTGAATTTTGCGATCGAGTACCATTTTCGCCATCAGGGAATCGAATTTCCGTTTAATGACCGAGACATTTATTTGAAAAATCCCGAAGTTTTGTTCTCGCTTTTAAGCCCAAATAAAACGACACCAAGCACCTCTGAAAACGACTCCAAAATGCCGCATTATGCAGAGCAAATAAAACAGCGATCGTCCCTTAGCTGTTTGCTGCGAGAGGTGGAATACTTTGAGCATCTGACGGATCTAGAATTGCGCCAATTGATTGAAGTTGGATATCGTCAGCGGCTGCGCCCACAAGAATTTTTGTTCCGAGAAAATGACCCAGGAGATGCCTTTTATATGATTCTGTCTGGTTCAGTGGAGGTTTTTGTCGAAGCTATTGACAAACACCTGAAGAACCTCGGTACGGGTCAGTTTTTGGGGGAGCTTTCTTTGATGTTGGGAATCCCCAGAACTGCTTCGGTGAGAGCTTTGGAAGAAACAATTTTGTTTGCGATCAATAAAGAAGGATTCCAGAAAGTTTTAACTGAACGGCCGGATTTATCGGAACAGATTATTCAAGAAATAGTCAAACACAAAGAAGAGTTAAGCGAGAGACAGCAGCAATTGCGTGAAATGGAATTGGTAGATGCCGCCGAAGATGACCTAAATCCTGTAGATTGGGTGAGGAAACGGCTCAAAAATCTCTTCAGTATTTGAAGTGAAAATTAACCTAGATAAATATAGCACATCTGCTATTATTAACGGATAAAGTTAATCGTAATTGCTATGACGCGATTCATTCATGATCGCTTTGCCAAAGAATTCCTGGAAGAATTGCTGTCCCCGATCGGAACGGTTAATATCGGTCGCGATGTGACTTCCGAAGTCCGAGAAATCGATGTTTACTTCACTCCAGGCACCGCAATTCCCGAATACTCAGAAACCCTGGGATTGTTGGGAGAAATGGCAAGCACAACTGCAATTTTTGAACCCTTTCGTAATCCAGCAAACGCTAGCGAAATTTGTAGCTGTCTGAACAAATCATTGGACGTACGAGGTGAATTGGAGCGACAATCTAGAAGAGAAAATACTCGCTGTGATGATGAGAGATTGCCGAAACTGTGGATTTTAGTTCCCACAGCATCCAAAGCATTGCTAGATGGCTTTAACGCGAAACCAGACACAGAAAATTGGATGCAAGGAATCTATTTTTTGGGGGAATCTTTGCGATCGGCCATTGTAGTGATTCACCAGTTGCCAGAAACGCCAGAAACCCTGTGGTTGAGGATTTTGGGCAAGGGGAAAGTGCAGCAAAGGGCGATCGCCCAATTGAGCACTTTACCAACGGATGATCCTTTGCGGATTATCGCGCTAGAATTATTGTATCGGTTACAGTCAAATCTAGTAACCGATATCCCACAGGAAATGGAGCCAGAAGAGCGGGAGTTAATTATGGCTATAGCACCACTTTTTCAAGAACAAATACAAGCCGCAGAGCAACGAGCTAGGGCAAAAGGACGAGAAGAGGGAAGAGAACAAGGACGAGAACAAGGGCTAGAACGAGGTAGACAAGAACAACAGCGGTTAATCTTAGAAAATTTTCTGCGAGTCAGGTTTGGAGAATTAAGCCCAAAAATGACTGCTTTTCAGTCTCCAATATCCAAGTTATCTGCTGCTGAATTTACGGTTTTGTTACTGGCAATTTCGATGCTGACAGTCGATGAATCGGGGCGGCAACAAGCGGTGAGTTTGTTAGCTGAAAGTGTCTTGAAAATATTCGTTACTAACTTGGAGAATATTCTGCCACTGGCTGTGAATAACTTATTGGCATTGTCTGTGGAAGAATTGACATTGTTTGTGGAACAACTGCCACAGTTATCGGATGCTGAATTGAGGGAAAGGTTAGGCAAAATCCCTGAATAAAAAACCGAAAACTCAGATACCCGACTTCTTCAAGAAGTCGGGTATCTAAAACACTAGGAATTTGACTCCGATCGCAAAATCAAGTGCAGCAGCCCATCGATCAGTCGATCGCGCTCCATTGGTATAAAAATCCGTGCGGTTGCCTCTGGATCAGGCAATTGTAACTCCGGGTGAGATGCCAAATATGTAGTCAGCTCGTTTCTACTGAGAACCATGAGCCAATCCTTGGCGATAAATCTGCAAATTTTGCTGATACATAGCTTCGAGTTTGGGCAGAGACGAGTCCACGGAACCACCAAAACGCCGAAAAGAAGGCCAGATATAAGCGAGTTTTCTAAATGCTGGTTCCAATCGACCCGCTTCTATATCTTCTAGGGCATCTTTTTCTCGGATCAATTCTATAGCCATCAGATCTTGATTTTGCGGACTGAAATCCTTAACGCCAAACTTTTTGGCGAATCTATCCCAAGTGGTGCTGAGAAACTGATATCGCCCCGCAGCGTCTGAACACAGCTTTTTGCCGTAGCGACGGCCACACCTCATTTCCCTGGGATGGTCGCTGAAACTAACAAATTTAGTGCCCGTGTATTGGGTATGGTAGCCATCAGGACTAGCAGTGCCTTCGGCGCTGGCGATGGTGTCGAGAAATGCTTTAACTCGATCGCGCTCAATGTTAGGCTCTCTGCTATCCTCTTCGGGGTCTGGTGAATTTAACGTTGCAGTTTTAGAGCCGATAGTATGCTCTGAAGGGCTTGATGAATTAATGGATCGAAAAAATGGCAAACGTTTCTGGGTAAGTGCACCCTCTGGCGAGATAGATTGTCCCCACAATCTCGGAGTCATTCGACCAAAGAAAAAGCAGAAACAGATTAACAAACCCCAAGAGAGTTTAAAACGGAGACGTTTGGAGCGCGAACGGCGCACCACCGGCCACCCAGAAAGGGGGAGTGTTGCAGGCAAAATTTTCGTTTGCTGACCAAAGGCGAACAGCGATTTGAGTGCTACCAAGGTTTGCTTATAGAAACGGGGTGCAAGTTTCCGAGCTCTCATCTGCGCGGCGAAAGTCTGGACATCTGCTAGAGTAACTCGTGCCAACGGTTTTTCTACAAACACTCGAAAATGGTTGGCGGCTTGCCAGCTAAAGCGCCTGCTGCGGGTGGATTTGCGGTTTACCCACAGACGAATTAGCTCTTCGTCGGACATAGGGAGCAGGTGGCTTCCCAGATGTTCTGATGCGTACAAGATTACCTCCTGATATCAGTTCTGGTTGAAATATCCTTGTCAATAGATTTTGGATTTGAGATTTTGGATTGGTTCCGCAGTGAAAATTGGGGTCGTCTACGGAAGCAAATTGTCAATCGGCGATCGCAAATCTTAAATTTTTCGGTCATAACCGATGACTAGGGACAGGGATCAACATAAACAGGCTTCAACCATATCCAGTGATACTACGAAGTGTTCACAAGGTCAAGTTGATTAGCAGATTTGGCCATGGGTTGGGTATCAAGTTTGGTGATCCCAGAAGCATCGCCGTCCCAATTGATATAGGTTTCAAGGTGCGGGCGGCCGACTAACTAAAAAGCGATCGATCGCATTTTTTTGTATCTAATATTAAGAACTCTTCCGCTGTTTGGGTGCAGAGGATTCCAAATCTTGCTGATTAAGGAGATTCTTTCGTTTAGCAAGCATCAGCGAACCGTAGCGGTTAGCCCAAACTTGAGTAAATTCCGCACCTAAGAACAGAATCTGAGCCGAATAATTGATCCAAAGTAAAATAATCACGAAGGAGCCAGCAGCACCGTAAGTAGAGGCAATACCGCTACCTCCGAGGTAAACTCCAATTACGGATTTGCCGATCGTAAACAACACAGAAGTGATCGCCGCGCCAATCCAAACATCATTCCAAGCGAGATCCACATCGGGCAATAGTTTATAAATCAAGGCAAAAAGTAGGGTGACTACACCAAAAGACAGGGCAAAGTCCACAATCTGCCAAATGCCGACAGGTAAGTGTAGCAAGCCGTTCAACCAATAGCTAACGGCTGCTAAAACGGCGCTAATTACTAAAGATACTAATAGTAAAAAGCCGATGCCTAAAATCATTGCAAAAGACAATACGCGGTCTTGAAAGAAGCCCCAGATGCCTCGTCCAGCGGCTGGTTTAACATTCCAAATAGTATTGAGAGCTTCTTTAAGATTAGTAAAAACGTTGGAAGCGCCCCACAAAAGTGTAGCAATACCGAGTAGGGTAGCAATCATTCCCGATTTAGGTTCGGAGGCTTTGACGATCAAGTCTTGGACAGTTTGGGCGCCATCTTTACCGATTAAACTTTGGAGTTGGGCGACGATTTGGCCTTGGGCTGCGTCGGCACCAAAGACTAAACCTGCGATCGCAATCACGATAATTAGCAGCGGGGCGAGAGAAAACACCGTGTAATACGCTAGGGCTGCTGCTAGGGTTGGCGCTTTATCTTCTTGCCATTCCGTAAAAGTTTGTTTGAGTAGCGATAAGACTGTTTTTAATTTCACGGCATTTAGTCTCCTTTATTTATTATTCAAAAGCAGATTTTACGAAGATAAAAGTTTTTTCGCATCGGCCACAAGATAGATTTATGTATCAGTAAATTAACTTTTTATCTGTTTTGAACGCACCGCGAAGACGCAAAGAGCACGAAGGAAGATAAAAGAGGAGAAAAGAACAAAAAGAAGAGTTGATATCAATTCCGGTTGCACTCAGACATGATATAGAGTCCAAGGCAGTGCCGTGTCCCTACCGAAAATAATATTGTAGGGATACGGCACTGCCGTCTCCTAATTTCGGCCACTAATGTGCAGAGTGTCTACCTACGAATATGTGTAGTGCGGATATCCGAAAAATCTGACGCTAAACCTATCTGAATGGTCAGCTAAAATAAAAGAATTAACCTAAAACATCTATCATATTAGATATCTATCTTGAACAATTTTACTTCCCTAGAAATAGAAGTCGCCGAAACAGTGTTGAGATTGTCAATGTTGCTAGGCTTAACACTTTTAATCGCCTTTTTCGTGGCATCAGAATTGGCATTAGTGTCAGCAGACAGGCATCAAATCCGCCAACTCTCCCGGTTGTCCGACTCTCCAAAAACTTCTAAAGCAGCCCAACTCGTGCAACAGGCTCAAAACGACATTCCCCATTACCTATCTGTTACTCAAACGGGAACGACAGCAGGGAGTTTGCTCTTAGGTTGGCTGGGCGAAGGAGCAACGGTGCATTGGATTGAACCGTGGATTGACAAATTGCCTCTAAGTCATTTTCCTGCTATGCTGACTGCTCATGCGATCGCAGTTCCCGCAGCTTTCATCTTAGTAACATACGTGGAGATAGTCTTAGGAGAACTCATCCCCAAAGTATTAGCAACCCACGAACCAGAACGCACTGCTTTACTGTTGACACCTGCCCTACAAATCTGCTCGAATGTGCTGTGGCCACTGCTGGCAGTTCTCAACGGTACTGTACGGCTGCTGACAGGTTGGATTACCCGCAATGAGTCACAACCTTTACTATCACCTTCCGAGGCAACTCTCGTTCAAAATGATGCACATTCGGTACTACTTTCTGGGGTATGGGAAGTGGCCACAATTAACGAAAAATTCGGATTGAAACTACCAACTAACCAGGCTTATCAAACAATAGCTGGATTCATGATACACCATTTGGGTAGGTTGCCAAATCAAGGGGAGAGATTATTGTGGGGCGAGTTGGAAATAGAAGCAGCAAATGTAGTAGAAAGTAGTTTAGAAACAGTGCTGTTGCGTCAGGTAACTCGTCCTTTGTTTGAGACTCAAAAACCAGAACTTGTGTTAAATTGAACTACTACGAATAGCAACAATAATTGCTCTTCCCTTCCATTCTCTTCCTTCGTGTTCTTAGCGTCTTCGCGGTTCCTTTCAATCCAGAGATTTGAAATTAGCAACCAATCCCAAATCTCAAAAACAGCACCTCTCATCACCCAACAGCCACCTGAATCGCACCCCCAACAAACTGCTCATAATCCGTCAACAACCACGAAGGCAAACAGCTATTCGCATCCTCAACCCGCAACTGTCCAGCGCGACAAAACAGCATCGTAGCTAACAAATAATTCGCAGCTTTAGGCTTTCCAAACCCTTTACTTAATTCAGCAACTAACGAATTAAAAACAGCGCGTTCAGATTCATTTAATGGCTCATTAATAAACCCACTAGCCAGAATCGCCTTGTAACCCTTACCGAAATCGCTCCGGTACAAAACTTCCAGTTGTTCCTCAGAAACACTCAACCACAAATCAGCAACTTGCTGGCGAATTTGTCGCAAATCTGCTATTACTTTTTCCGCCGTCGGGTCTATCTTATAGAGATTGATAGCACCAGTTAATTGATTGATAAACTGTGGCAAATAATCTTGTTTGACAATGGTTTGTTCTGTTTGAGCAAAAGCACTTTCAAACACCTTGTCATAATCATCAAACAACCACTGTGGCAAACGAGTATTAGCATTTGGAACCCGCATTTTACCAGGCACAAAATACAACATCGCACCCAACAGAGCATTGATAGCTTGGGGATGCACCAACCCTGTACTAATTTCAGTCAACTGCTGCAAAAAATGCTGTTCGGCTTCAGTCATTGATTCTGCTTGCAAGCCACATCCGAGTATTGCTTGATATCCTTTACGGACTTCGCCTTGATAAAAAGTTGCCAGTTTTTCGGGCGGAATAGTTAGCCAAAAATCAGCCAGTTGTCTGCGGAGTTGGCGGAGTTCCAAAACTACTGATGCGTCAGATGAATCAATGCGATAGAGATTGACACATCCTAATAATTGATTGGCAAATTGTGGGGATTGAATATATTGAGCTAGCAAGTCAGAACTAGATGCGGAATTGACAGCATTTTCTGGTTCAAAAACTTGTTCATAGTCGCCGATCAACCACTGAGGTAAGCGGTTTCTAGCTTCGGGAATTCGCATAGTTCCTGGTGGGAAATATAGCATCGCGGCAAGTAAAGCATTGATGGCTTGGGGATGCACTAATCCTTTGCTAATCTGGGTTAATTGTTGCAAAAATCTTTGTTCGTCTTCCATCATTGGTTGATTTTGAAAGCCGCTGGCAAGCAGAATTTGGTAGCTTTTTCCTGAATCACCTTTGTAGATAGTTTCGAGGTTATCAGCGGAAACGTTTAGCCAGAAATCTGATGTTTCTTTGCGGATTTGACGTAATTCTGAGATTGCTGAGGTGTTGGATGGATTGGTTTGATAGAGTTTGAGGGTGTTCGACAGGCGATCGCCCAAATCAGCCACTTTGGGAATGCTATCTTGTAAGATGCGGGATGTTGCTTGGTGGCCAGTTTGCCATTTGCCAAAGAGTTGTTGGAATAATTGTGCGATCGCCCCAGAATATGCAACACTATCAAAACAAGCCGGATTAGCCTGCATTTTCTGCTGAATTTCCTGGCGATAGCGTTGTCGCAGTTGAGGATTAGTGCCGAGAGTCACGGCTAGCTGAATATAAGACGCTTCGCTATTGGTAATTAAATCGGGCACTTTTAATTCCCGTAGCATCGCCGAACCTTGCCGAAACCGCAAAGCATTTCCTTCCACAACCACCGTCGGTAATCCTACTTGCAAAGGATCAATTAACGATGTCGCCCCAGCGTAAGGATAGGAATCCAGATAAACATCTGCTAGCTGCAAAAACTCTTTCACATCCGCGCGACTCGGCAATTGTTTTACGAAGCACAAGCGATTGCTATTCACACCGTATTTAACGCAAACAGCATTCAAATTGTTGACAAAAGGTGTAGCTGGATAAGTGCGAGTCCAAGCCGGGCCAAAGGGATATAAAATCAAGATTGAATTAGGTACTGCCGCTAAAATTTTGACCCAAGTTTCTCTCAACTCCGGCAGAATTTTGTAGAAGTTTGCGCCAGAGATAAAAACTGTTGTGTTGTCCTCAATTCCCAGACTTTCGCGAGTAGGTTTAACTGTAGCAACTTCCGATTCCGTTGCATATTTGAAACAAAAACCGCTACCTTCCATAACAGCTAATTGTTCACGATATTGTTCTTGATAACTTGCCTCTGGTGTGACAAAACTGCCCGAAATGTAGTAATCCATGTGTCTGATTCCCGTCGTAGTCGGGGAACAGAAAGATGTCGTTTGTACCCGCGCCAAACGGTGCATGGCTAGTGAAACCAGCGGTTTGTTAACAGCAGTTAAATTCGTACCGAAGAACAGGATATCTAAGTCATCGGCGCGGATTGTTTGGACTTGCGAGGCAAAGTCTTGGGGGAGTGTCACTAGCTTGTCGGCGCGACTTTGGCAATACTTTTCTAATGGGTGTCCGTTAGTGTTGAGTGCGTAGAGAATTATCTCGAATTGATCGCGGTTTAAATGCTCGAAAACCGGGATTGTAGCGAAGGTTTCGGTTTGGGGGGTGAAATGATCGTTGATGATGCCGAGGCGGATTTTTGTCCGATTTGGCGATCGCACTGGGAAGATACAATCAATGGAACTACCGCGAATTTTGAGCGCAAATTCGATAATATCTGCCCGTTTGGTGTAAATATCACGCAGCTTGGCAGATGTAAAATACAGCGGGATAAAGTTAGCAGCTTGCGAGAAAAACAAGGCAATATTTTGCCAAAGTTGCGAATCAGGATTTTTGAAGATATTACTATGAATGTAATTCACCCAGCCCTGGATGAATTGATAGTAATTGTCAGTTTCTCCAACTGTTTGAAACAGGTTGGGACTAGCAAACATGAATTTGAGATAGTCATTGGCAAACCAGTTGGGAATTTGAGCGCGATCGTACTTAATCTGCAATTGATCTGCGCGTCGGTATAGCATGGCTGCTAGCAAGTAATTGATGGCTTTGAGGTCATTAAATCCTTTGGCAATGTTGACTACTAACTCATTGACAAAAGTCTGTTCTGTATCGGTTAGCGGTTCATCTTTAATTTCGCTATTTAGCAGAGATTGGTGAAGTTTTCCTGGATCACCTGCATAGCTAGTAGCAAGTTGTGCTGCGGGTAAATTTAGCCAGAATTCCGCAACTTGTTTTCTTGATTCGCGAACATTTGCTAGCGCCGGTTGATCCGTAGCATTTCTCTGATATTGCTCGACAATGCCGATCGCATCAGTTGCAGAAAATGGTGCAGCATCAGATTTTTTAACCGGAAGTTGAGTAGCTGCTATCAAAGCTGAACTAACTTTTGTAGCCATTTTAGACCAAGAAAACTTTTTAGCTTGTTCCAGGCCCGCAGCAATTAATGATTGACGAATATCAGGCTTTTGAACTTCAATTAGTGCCTGTTTCACTTCTTGAACATCCTCAGATTTCACATACAAAGCTGCTTGGCCTGCTACTTCAGGAATTGAACTATTTCTACAGGCAATTACTGGACATCCGCAGGCGATCGCTTCCAAAATCGGCAAGCCAAAACCTTCATATCTTGATGTTTGAACTAATGCCAAACCACCGGAGTAAGCGCTTCTTAATTCATCATCGCTCAGTTTGAGCAAGTGAACGGTGATGTCACCAGTGTAGGCTTTTAACTCTGGTTCTAATACTGAGTTGCCACCTATGCAGACAATCTCAAAATCACGTTTCCGGTCTAATTGAGAAAACGCTTTGAAGAACAAGAGGGCATTTTTATAACCGTTGAATCCGACGCGATCGCCCACCCAAAGAAAGTACGGTTTTGAAATATCATATTTGGTTTTAAATTGATTAACCTCTACAAATGTCAAGGGTGAAAATACCTGATCAATTCCACAATGGGCTACTGTTACAAACTCTGGAGAAATCTCAGGAAAGCATTTGACTAAATCACGGGCTGTATTTTCGGAAATGGCGATGTAGGCAGAAGCATGGTGAATACCCTGATGTTTTTCTATCCACATTGGGCTAGCTAGATTTGCTCCCAGAACTTCTGGAATCATGTCATAAGCCATGAATACAGACGGTGTCGATCGCGGTGTGGTATAGTAAGTGGAAATAAACAAATCAGCTTGTTCTTCGTCGCAAATTTTCTGCAACATTTCGCGATCGCCTTCAGTATTACTATAATCATAAGCTGCGACTTGCCTATAATTTATACCGGCAATTTTGGGAGCAGTTCCATTGCGATCGAGGACTAGGATTTGCTGGCTGAAACTTTGAGTTGCCCATTCTACAATTAATGAATGCCAGACGCGGGCAATTCCTGATTTGTGAATCTGAAACATTACGCCATCAATGATAATTCTTGGCTTGATTTTTTGGATACTTTCCCTTGAATTTTGTGCGATTTCAGTAGATGCGAATACAGCCGGAAGTAAGTTAATTACTTTTGCGGAAGTGCTGCATTTCAATCCTTCTCGAATTTGGGCGATCGCCGAATCTACCTCTCCTCTAGAAAGCATTGAATGCGCCATTTTCATAGCTTCGATCGCATAGTGTTCTCCAGCCTGATTTGATAATTCCTCAGCACTCTCTTTTGGTAAATAAGATTGGGAAATTACGATCGCTTTTCGAGCCTCTGCAATATTCTCCCCCAATTGAAACAAGCGAGATGTCCATGATGAAGAATTCATCCGCGTACAAGCAAACATTTGAGGTTCGTACCACATCGGATAATGTACCGCAATTCGCTTCCACATCTCCCAATCCGCAGCAGCCCCAGCCTGCGGGCAAAATCCACCCAACTCCTCATATACACTGCGCTTCACTACCATAGAAGCTGCTGCAATCCAAGAATACACGGCAATTTTTTTGAGCCAGTCAGCTAAAATACCAGGAGTTTCCCTTTCTAAAGGTGATAACCACAAAGGCGCATTTTCTTCATTAACATGGAGACAGCGACAGAAAGCAGCACCAATTGTTAATTGTTGTTCGATCGAGTTCCGAAGGCTGCTATAAAATCCAGGCTTGACAAAATCATCATCGTGCAGAATGTGCACCCATTGACCGCGAGCCTGCTGAATGCAAATATTAAAAATGGCAGTTTGACCGACATTAGTTTCAGAATGCCGATAAAATTTGATGCGCTCACCACCCACTTTTTTGATAACTGCTGCTATCTCATCTTGAACTGACTGACTGGGATGATCATTGACAACTTCAATCTGCATTTCTTCGGCAAATGAAGCTTGTTCGATAACACTTTTCAGCGTTTGTTCGAGATAATTTTCCTTCAGATTATAGGTCGGAATTATCACCGACCAAAAAGGTCTTTTATTGCTTGCTAAAAGAGGCAATATTGTCGGAAATTCCACTTCTGAAAATACTTTCATAATCTGTTCTTTAGGTGGTGAAGCTAAGTTGCTTGAATGCGATTTATCTGAAATCAACCTTTCTAATAAGTTCGTATAAATTTCATCAGCAATTAAGCTACTTTGAGGCAAGTCTATTTTCGTAAGCAACTCAGTTGTTACAAAAGTTTTTAGCTGTTCATGCCAGCCGTATCGCTCTGCGGTATATAATAGCGATCGCGCCGCTTTCAGATACTCCCCATTTTGCAATAGAGCCTGACGAACCAAGGTAAAATAAAAGTCGAAATTTAGCGGAATTCGTTGATTAAATCGGCTTCGTGCTTCAGAGAATCCTTGAATCAGGGCAGTATAAGCACATTCAACTACCTCTTCAATTGGGCAATCAGTCATTTCTAAAACTTGCTCTGATGACTGTTGCGAATATTCAAGATCGTGCGCGATCGAAGCATATACTGATGTCGATGCCAACAACAACTGAATCATCGGTAACGGTTTTGCCCAATCTGTTAATACTATCTGCGTTACACCACTCGAACAGCCAATTAAAAGAGAGCAATACTTAGTTAATTCCGCATTTTCCCGTAGCGTCAACACACTACCATCAATAATTCGTGTATCTCCCGTGGTAATTTTAACGTGAGATGACAGAATAATGCTGCAATCCGGTAAGCGAGACAGCAGCCCTTGAGCAACAGACAAAGCATATTCTGGCTTCACAAAAGACTGACTGCTACTACTCGTATACTCAAATAAAATCACATGACTGCGTTTCAGCAAATTGTGCTGTTCAGCAAAATTGCGGACTCTTTCAATCTCATCATTTCGGAGGCGCAAAATATTCTGAATCGGAACCGTAATCGGCTTTGGATAGCCTCTAAAAAGAGAGCCTTTAGTAGTTCCATCATAATTTTGATAGTTGTTCGGACTCACCTGCGTCAAAAATACTTCATCAAATTCACCGCGACTGAGGCGTACCTGTACCTCTTTTTCTAGCCCATACCAAGCTCCCACAATTTCCTGCCAATTCTTAGCCGGAACTTCCCAAATTTCATCAACAAATGGATTACCTTCAATCATACTTCGGCACATTGATGAAATTGCCCAAGTTAAATGACAATTCGCATAATCATGCTTAATTTGTCTCGCCAAAGTAGTTGCATGAAGACAATCCCCATTTGAGCCAAGTTGTCCTAGCAAAATTCGCTTACCACAAGACTTTTGAGCCGTAAAAAAACCTGACCAAGAACGTTCTGTTTGCAAACGCGGTATCTCTGCTTCGAGAGATTTTGCGCTTCCCTCCATCACCACAACTTGGTCAATGTCAGGATGATTTTGGAGCAAAATCTCACTTTCTGAATTAGTGAACCATGTAATTATGCAGTTTGGTTCGTTATTTTTGAGATTTTGGACAGTTGCCAAATAGGAGGATACTTCCTGTGGCTGAAAAACCGCAAAACCGTAATGCTTGTGCATCGGCGTATAGGGATAAGAAGCTGGCTGAGATAATTGTTTTATCATGGAAATACCTAAATTTATAGTAGATTGTAGGTTGGGTTGAGGAACGAAACCCAACATTTTTCATAGATTTGTTGGGTTTCGCTACGCTTAACCCAACCTACAGAAGAGGCTAAAGTCCTCACAATGACATAATCATCATCCTCAAAACCTCGCTGTCAACTGTCAACTGTCAACTGTTTTCAATCATCATAGCTGCAAGTTGCCCGATGTCAATTTTGGGTTGCCAATCTAGACTGTGTATTAGTGCCGGATTGGAGACTAATCGTTTATATTCAGGTTGAAAATTTTCAGTCTCCTCTAAGTAGCGTGTCCAATCCAGACCAAGGTGGGAAAAGCAGACTTCTATCCAATATTTTATAGAATGAGTTTTGCCAGAACCAATGACAGCTTCAAAAATATTTTCCTGTTCTACTAGCGTCATAATTCCCTGTACTACATCCCCGGCAAACGTCCATTCTTTCTCTACATTAATATCACCAATTTGGAGTTTTTCCTCAGATCCCTGAACAATGCGCTTAGCGGCGAGTACAATTTTTTGACTGACATGATTTGGCTTTCTGAGAGGGCTTTCATGATGAAATAAATATCCAACATAGGCTTTGACACCAAGAGTTCTGTAATATCGAGCAGCATAAACTGATTGAATTCGAGCAACAGCATAAGCGCTACTTGCTTCAAAAGCCGTATCTTCAGAAATGGGATTACCATCATTATAAAATTGAACACCGCTACCTGTAATAAAAACTTTAGAATTGGGGCTATACTTGTAAACCGATTCTAAAATATTTAGTGTACCAGTCGAAATTGCGGCATGATTTTCAAACAGCGCATCGTGTCGTGTTGTTGATTTAGCAGCTAAATGAAATAGGTAGGTAGGTTGGTGTTTTTTTACCAACTCCTCAACCTGTTTGTAGTCAGACACATCGCCACGCATCCAATCTCCCGATCGCGATATAGCTAAAGATTTAATTCCTTTGGCTTTGCACAACTCATGGAGATAGTATCCATCTTGTCCGTTAGCACCGAAAATAAGAGCGTTCACAGTTTATATTATTTATTTTTCTGAAAAACAAAGGTAGCAAATGTATAGCGACATCCTTCATAGATAAAATCGGGGTTCGGACAATCCCACTGCGGAACATCAGGAAAAACACAATTTTTCAACAAAGGCAGAAGTCGCTCTTTGAAATCTTTCTGCGTGTAAAGCCGGAAGTCTACTCCTGGAATGCGATCGCCCGGTTTATACTGGTCATTATAATCGCACGTCAAGATAGCAATACCTCCAGGTGCTAGAAGTTCAGCGATTTGCATCATAAACAACTCGTCATTTTGAACGTGTTCCACCACAGAGGTTGAGAAAATAATATCATAGCTTCCTTTGATAGTAGACGGCTTGTGGAAATAAACATTGAGATCGAAGTTTATGGCCGGATCAATTTCTTCCATGCAGTAGCCGATTCGCTTCAAAGCAGCAGCAGCACTATCTTCATGACTGCCAACACATAAAATTTTAGGTGTGACTAATTGGGAGGCAAATTTGTGAACGGTATCCAATATAAAGGCTTGCTGAATATTAGCTTCCGGTATTTTTCGCACCATCATTTCAGGAACTAGCGCAAATAACTGATCGATCCTAGGTTGGTATTGCGATCGCGCTGCATCATCCAATATCCGATTTAATGATGTTACATTGGGGATACTAACATCTAAATACTTGTTGCTGTGCCACTGCTGTTGCTGCCCTAATACTTGAGCAAGCATACGCTCATAATCCAAAATGAAATTAGCTTCACTCCATTCATTGTAAAACGGTACAAGCGGCGCAATACCATTATCAATAATTTGTTTTAAGCTGGAATCTTCAATACAAATTGAGGGCTTTGCCGAAAGAATATGTCTGAACATATTGCTTTTTGTGATGGCAATAGGTCTCTTTACAGCAAGAGCATGATCGATTGTACTGGATATACCACGATAATCATATTTTTCATAGAAAAATGCGTTCAGGGTGTTTTGGGCCAGAAAATCTAGTAATTGTTCTTGACTGAGAAAATCATGACTTAAACTTAGTTTTATACCAGGCTTGACGATCAACTGCTGGCAGCGTTGTGCTACAGCAATGGCTTGACTGCCATCAGCATCGGCAAAAGTTGCAAAGGGAATATGGAGCCTAATCAGTGCCTCATCATACTCTTGCTGTACAGTAGTAATCACCTTTTCAAATCCTTTTCCTTCCAGTCCAAATCCAAAACTACCAATAGTGGTTATCTCTGGTAATTTGTGATTATTCGTGTATGGCAGTACAATTCTTCCCGTTTGAAAGACAATTGGATTCCTAGGATGCAGTGTGGGATCGGGGCCTATATGATACTGAAAAAGTTGATTATTTGCTACATCTGCTACTTGCTGTGTAATTTCGTGAATAATGCCGATCTGTGGCACGTTAATAGATTGAAGTATGGTCCGATCGATCCAAGCTAATGTCAAGGGATGATAGTTGTAAATAATTGCTGATGGTTTTACCTGGTTGACGATATCAAGCAACTCTTTAGAACTTGAACATTCCGCATATACGAAAGAGTATTTAGTTGATTTTTTGAGTGTTTTCGATATATTCAGGCCATACTCCTGGACACCACATTGTTTTTCCTTGTGGGAGACAATCAAAATTTTATCTTGTAACTTATCGCGCTCTTTAATTGCCGATTCTGTCTGAAAACTTGATGCCTTCGTAGCTAGGAGATTAGCCTTCTTAACTGCTGCTGTAGAGAAGCTAATATCTGCCACAATCTGAGTCAGCCATTGTTGAACCTCGGCATAATTCTTGGCATAAACCACCGGATTTTCCAAATTATCCCAAAGCTTTACCGCTAAGTCCCAGCCAACAATACAACGAGGCTTATATCGATTAATCTCCGTTTGGCAAGCCGCGTTTATAGCACTTCCTTTCATCAACAAACCAATACATTTGTCTCCAATGTGCGACAATTGTTTAAGGTTAATTCCACTGCAATCAACAAGATTTGTAGCTTGAGATTTAGGTGGAGCTGAACAGTAAAAATTGAGTTGAGGAAAATCGGATGCTATTTGTTTTAGGTGTTCGTTTAAATAAAAATAGCTTTGATTCGAGAATACTTCTCCATTTTCTACCAATATGCTGTTGGCTCTAACTTCTATTTCCTGCTCTGTCTGTCCAAAGAAGGTGATTGTCGGGGTGTGAATCGGTATCGGTAGGAGATATTTATGATTAATCCTATGCTGATACATCTGGCGATTAAAGGTATGGACGTTATTTTGGTACGTCATACCATAGAGTTTCAAAATATCATCAAAAACTCCAAACCACATATTGACAAATACGGCATGATCGGGGCAGTTTGGTGTTGGTTCTGTGCCTTTGTATTCGTTGCTTTGATAAAGTGCGATCGCCAAATCTAAATCCTGCCAAAGATAAGCAGAGACTTCATCGCACTCTAGGGTAATTTTTGCCCCCGTAAACTTAATTCTAATCGCCTGAATTACGGCTCTTGTCAAAATCACATCACCGCTGTGAAAACTGTTATGAATGAAAAAATGTGTCATGGCTTTATTTTTCCTAGGCTGTCTCGTGTCTTGACTTAGTATTTGATAATTTCGACGTTAGGCAAAGGGAAGATTAGACCAACACCGCTGTTTAGTGTTTCTTGCTCGCGCTTGAGAAATTCTTCCTTAAAATGCCACGGCAAGACTAAATAATAATCTGGTTTCATTGCCCTTGAATCGGCTTCGCTGACAATAGGAATGTCACTGCCAAGCGTATAAGCACCATATTTATCTGGGTTTCTTTCTGCTGCTACATCTATAATGCGATTGTCGATTCCGCACCACTGTAAAATTGTATTGCCTTTAGTAGATGCACCGTAAATGTGAATGCTTTTACCTTCCTTTTTCAGCATTTTTAGCAGCGAAACTAACTGCTCTTTATGCACGTTAATCCTGTCTTGAAAATTTTTGTAGGGTTTGTCTGTATCCAGCTCCATGTCAAATTCTGCCTGACGTAATAGCTTGATGCGTGTCACAGCTTCTTGGTTCTTAAAGGCAAAGGTATCAAGATGTGTTGCATAACAGCGAATACTACCGCCATTGATGTCATTGAGTACGGCATCTACTATTTTCAAGTCAGCTTGTTTGAGAATATATTCGAGCACTGCTAAACTGTAATATTCCAAATGCTCGTGACAAATTGTGTCATAAGAATTCATTTTTAGCATGGATGGCATATAGGACATTTCAAAGACCCATAATCCATCAGGAGCTAGCGATTTTTTGATTTCCTTGCAGAAGCTTACCGGATCTTCAAGGTCATAAAACATGGCGATCGATGTAATAATATCAAATTTTTCGCCTTGCAAAACCTTGGTCAGTTCTTCTGAGGGAAAAATGTCTTGAATTGCTGTAATGTCCCCGGTTATTTCTTGAGCTACGTCAGATGGATCAACACCAAATTTGATAAAGTCTTGGGGATAGCACTTGAGTAAAGTGCCGTCATTACAGCCAATATCTAAAACACGAGCATTACTTTTTCCAATCAGCGATGCTGCTTCTTCAGTGATTTCCTGCAAGTGATTTCGCATGGTTTGGTTCGTACCGGAACGATACCAGTATGCAGAATATAAAACTTCGGGCGGTACTGTATGCTCCATTTGCAATAAACCGCAGGCTTTTTCGTCTTTGGTGGGATCGCAACGCACTAGAGAAAGGGCTATTTTTCTGAGGGGCGGTTCTTCTTTCCCCGGTTTGACAAATGAACCTTGCAAATGCTGTTCGCCTAAATTAATGACTGGAGTCAGTGCTGAAGAACCGCATACTCGACAAGTTTTACGATGGCCTAAGTGCATTGCTTTACCTCTAAAATGTTTATTCTTGATGATAGCTGAGTTTGTCTACGAGTGCTTGGAAATTTTTGTCGATTCCGTCTATACACTTATTCCGCTGCAAGTTCAAGATTGCTAGCTGTTTCACTACTTGATCTTTTTCTGTTATGGCTACTTTTTCAAATTCATAGACTTTTTCTTGTTCGTGCCACAAGTTGCAGTTAACTTTGGCGAGTTCGGAAAAGATTTCGCCGATACTACCACCGATATCAGGCACATAATTGCCTTCTTTTTTATAAACTTTATTTGAGGCAAAAGTGAGGCGATCGCTCGGAATTTGCCCACCTATAGCAGCACTGATAAATTCGTTGATTTCCTCCTGAAGCTGTTTCTCTTGAACAGCAAGGCTATTGAGTCTGATTTGGTCTTCGGAATGCCACTGTTTCAATTTGACGATTGTCAATTTGTCGCAGAGAGAGCCTAGTGTTTCTGCCATAGGTCAAATGTGATTAATTTGAAAGAATTTGAGTCTGGATGCTGCCGATAGAGGGTATGGGGTGGGGCATTGGGCATACCTCTGGTTTCTTGAGAACTGCTATATATCGTTTGCGATCGGACGAATACCCATTTTGGCTGTTCTCAGAATAATCCCACTATTTTATACAATGTCTCTGCACGTACACAGGATTATCTTACATAGAAGGCACTTTTGATTGAGATATCCGATCGCAACTGAGCAGCATCAGCACCAATCCCTCTGGAGACTATTGACAAATTAAAACTCCAAAGCGTGCTCAATTACCCATTGACAAAAAACATACATTATGAAGCCTAGTATTGATCAGTTGAGTGAAGTACAGATTTCTCATAGGTGCGGACACGGCTGGTAGGTGCGGACACGGCTGGTAGGTACGGACAGCCGATCGCCCTTACCCGGATTCCTCCCAACCAAAAACAAGTTACAATTAGGTTAAGATTGATGAACATAAATAAAAATTCCCAAATCACAGGGACTAAAAATTAGGAGATCGACCTCAGTGAATAAACGCTGGAGAAACGCAGGCCTGTACGCACTTCTGGCTATTGTAGTCATTGCCTTAGCAACCGCATTTTTTGACAAGCCGCAGCAAAGCAAGGAAGTCTGGAAGTATAGTCAATTCATTCAGGAAGTCGAAGGCAAGAGAGTAGACAAAATAAATATCAGTTCCGATCGCAGCAAAGCCCTCGTCACAGCCCAAGACGGCAACAAAGTGATCGTCAACCTGCCGAATGACCCAGAACTGATCAACATCCTGACCAAAAACAACGTAGACATTTCCGTCCTACCCCAAAACGACGAAGGCTTCTGGGTAAAAGCCCTCAGCAGCCTGTTCTTCCCGATTCTGCTCTTGGTTGGACTGTTTTTCCTGGTACGACGCGCCCAAAACGGGCCCGGCAACCAAGCCATGAACTTCGGCAAATCCAAAGCTAGAGTCCAAATGGAGCCGCAAACTCAGGTGACATTCAGCGACGTAGCCGGCATCGAACAAGCCAAGCTAGAACTCGCCGAAGTCGTGGACTTCCTGAAAAATGCAGACCGCTTTACCGCAGTCGGTGCCAAAATCCCTAAAGGCGTGCTGCTAGTCGGCCCTCCCGGAACAGGCAAAACCCTGTTGGCAAAAGCAGTTGCTGGAGAAGCTGGTGTTCCTTTCTTCTCAATCTCTGGTTCCGAGTTTGTCGAAATGTTCGTCGGTGTGGGTGCTTCCCGCGTCCGCGACTTGTTTGAACAAGCCAAAACCAACGCTCCTTGTATCGTATTCATCGATGAAATTGACGCAGTAGGCCGTCA